>NZ_VANU01000004.1:300000-387375 GCF_005771535.1 Arcobacter arenosus | reverse complement strand
TGGTGGTTTTAGCGAAGTGGAAATACCCAGCTCCATTCCGAACCTGGAAGTCAAGCACTTCTGCGCTGATAATACTGCAGGGTCCCCTTGTGGAAACGTAGGCCGCTGCCAGCTCTTGAGTATAATTCAATTCAAGCCTTTATCTAAGTTAACTTATCGTTAGTTTGGATAGAGGCTTTTTTTTAGCCTTTTTTATTCTGGATTATCTATCTTCTTCTCATCAACAATGTTATTAATGTACTTATTAGAGCTGCAATTATTAATATAAGTACAACTGTTAACGTACCACCATCTTCTTTTGTAAAAGGTAGAGAGGTTGTATTCATACCAAAAAAACCAACTATAAAATTTAAAGGTAGAAAAATCCCTGAAAGCAAAGTTAATATATATACAATTTTATTAGATTGCTCATTAACTTGTGTTTGATAAAAACTAAATAAAGTATCTAGTTTTTCTAAACTATGTTCTATATTTCTATTTGCTCTTTGAATATGTTCTTGAATGTCAGCAAAGTTTCTTTCTAGATAATCATCTTCATTTTTATATTTAAACATTATATCTTCAAGGGCATCAATTGCTTTTAGAAGTACTCTATTGATTCTTATTAAATCATTTTTATGGGAAAACCATATTGAGTTAAAATTTTTATGTGTTTTTTCTTGATATACAAGCTCCTCTAAATCGGAGATACTTGAAGAAAAACTTGTTGTTAATTTCATTGTAGTATTTATTAATTTATTTAAAAAGTGATAAAAATGTTTGAAATCTTTCAAATCATTAAATGCATCTTTATTTTTATCATAGTAGTAATAACTCTCTTCTGTAATTATAAAGGCATAACTATGTAAATCAAAACTATCATTTTTTATTTGAGGTAATCTTAAAATAAAAAGATCATATTCATTGTCATCATAAAATATAGATGGATGAATAGGGTTTTTAATATCAACTAAATGGAAATTATCTAAATTTGTATGGGTCATAATAATCCTAAAATAAAAAATAAATCATATTATATCATTTAATTACAATTAAGGATAAACAAAGGGCTTCAAAGATAAAATTTCATTCTCATTTTACAATGTGCCTGCATAGCTCCAACGGTAGAGCAACTCCATGGTAAGGAGGAGGTTGCAAGTTCAAATCTTGCTGTGGGCACCAGTTATTTATTTTCTACACTCTTTTGAATGTTTATTCTATGACACATTTTAATCCCATAAAGGTAAATAATCCAAGAAATATAAATCCAAAAAAATGAAAAAAGTAAAATTGCAAGTGAACCATAAATAGTCGTATAGGTTTTATTATAGACCACATAGTAAATAAATAGGTTTTTAGTAATAGAAAGTACTATTAGCGTAAATAGTGATGATATAGCTGCTGCTTTTGTACTTATTGGCTTATTTACACTTAGTTTGAATAAACCAAAGAAAATTAACCATGCAAAAGAAAAAGTTACTAACCAATTAAAAATTGTATTATCATAAAAAGATAGTGCAATATTTAAAACAGCTAACATCAGGGGTAGTGTTATTAGAAAAAATAGATAAAAGAAAAAAGATTGTAATAATGGTTTTCTTTTTGCCTTATGTATTTTATTTACGATATATTCATAATCTTTAAAAAACATTATAAATACAAAAAGCATATATAAAATACCTAATAAACCTAGTTTTCCAGAGTTTGATATGTAGTTTTTTAATGTATCAATAAAATCTCTTGAGTGAGTAGGGTTTAATAAATCAAAAATATAGTTAATAAATATATCAAGATATTGTTGAGTTATCTCTAAATTTGAGATAATTGCAATTAAAAGGGCAATTATTGGAAGTAAAGAGAAGATTGTAAAGAAGCTAAGACTTGCAGCATAATAAGTTGTGTCATCATTAAAAAATGAATCCAATGCTTTTAATATTGTCTTAACTGGATGTTTTACAATCTCTGGCTCTTCCATTTCATATTCTTTATTTTAGTCCCATTTTAAAAGGATTTAATATGTTGTTTGGATCAAATGCTTTTTTTATATTACTAAATAGATTTAATTCAGCATCTGTAAATGCAATATTCATAAATGGAGCTTTTGATAATCCAATTCCATGTTCTCCACTTAATGTTCCACCCATATCAACAACTAGTTGGAAAATCTCTTCAATTGCTTTGTGTCCATCTTCCATCTCTTTTGCATTTGTTTTATCTTTTACCATTACATTTACGTGAATGTTTCCATCTCCTGCATGGCCAAAACAAGGAACATTAAATCCATATTTTTCACCAATTGCATAGATTGAATCAAGTGCTTCTGGAAGTTTACTTCTTGGAACAGAAATATCTTCATTTAGTTTTTTAGTTCCATAAATAGCAGTTGCTGGACTTGCATTTCTTCTTGCAAACCATAATGACTTTCCATGATCTTCATCTTTTGCTTCAATAAAGTCAATAGAACCATTATTTGCAAAAGATTCTTTTAGTGTTTCAAGTTGAGCTTTAATGTCTGCTTCACTACTTCCATCAACATCTCCAACTAAAATTCCACCTGCATCTTCAGGCAAATCAACCTGTGGAAATTTTTGTTTTAAAGCTTTGATTACAAGTGAATCTAAAAACTCCATTGCAACTGGATTTGCTCCAGCAGCAAGTGATTTAAATACTGCATTCATTGCTTTATTTACATCTGGGAAAATTCCCATATATGTTTGTTTGAATTTTGGTTTTGGAATTAATTTTAAAGTGATTTCAGTAATAACTGCTAGTGTACCTTCACTTGCAATTAAGATACCAGCTGTATTATATCCTGCTACATCTTTAATAGTTTTTTTACCTGCAACTATAATATCTCCGTTTGGAAGTACTGCTCTTAATGCAACAACATAATCTTTTGTAATACCATATTTAGCAGCTCTCATACCACCTGCATTTTCAGAAACATTTCCACCTAAAGTAGAATACTCTTCACTTGCTGGGTCTGGTGGGTAAAATAAACCAACCTCTTCAACAGCTTTTTGAAATTGCATATTGATTAATCCTGGTTGAACAACTCCAACCATGTTTTCCATATCAATTTCTAATAGTTTATTCATATGTCGCTCAAGACTTAAAATAATCCCACCATTAGAAGGTAGAGAACCACCAGTAAATCCAGAACCTGCACCCCTTGGTACAATAACAATTTTGTGTTCATTGCAATATTTTAAGATTTTTGAAACATCTTCTTCATCTCTTGGGAAAACAACTGCATCTGGTTCAAATCTTTCCCTTGTTGCATCATAACAATATGCAATTAAATGTGCTTTATCAGCTTTTACATTTTCTTCGCCAACTATTGTTTTAAAATAGTCAATATGCGCATTATCTATCATTTTTTAATACCTAATAGTTTTTCATAATAGTCGTTATAAACATCAGCTTTTACAGAAAGCTCTCCAGCTTTTACATAATCTTCTAATAAAACTTCATCTTCAGTTCTATTATCATTTCCTATATATTTATCAAGGAATGAGAACCATTTTTTATACTCTGTAACTTTTTTAATAATGTTTTTTTCAATCTTTTCAATTCTAGTATAAAAAGGCATTTGCTCATCTTCAACATAGTTATATGAGATTGAATCACTATCTAATATTGCAAAAGTTTTTGAATCTACTATATAAACTTTGTTTTTGATAACAAAAAATATTGTCCCAATATTTTGCGAGATTGCATAATCTTGAATTATTTTTTTAGAAGGAGTTGGTTCTCCATCATATTTTAATTTTGCAGCAAATAAATCTGAGTGTAAAAAGTTATTGTCTCTATATTTATTTCTAGTTGCTGTAAATGCATCTTGTGATGGCGCAATAATTAAAGATGTATCATATAAATAGTTAATAATAGCAATATCACCTTCAACAGCTTTTCTACTTGAAGTTGGTAGAGCATTTTGTTTAATATCTAAAAAAGGAACTAATTTTAATGTTGAACTATTTTGATTTGATGATGTAACAAAACCATTTGCCACAAGTAAAGATTTTCCATTTTCATAATTGTGTTGGATTACTGCACTTTGACCAACTCTTAAATTACCAATATCAATTGTTGCACTATCTTCTGTAACATTTTTTAATCTTGTTGCCATAGCTCTGTAATCTAGTTTTGTAACTTTATTTTCCATAAAATTTGAGTTATCAACTTTTATTTGCTCTTCATCACTAAGTAAATAAGTATAATTTAATCCCTCTTTACCTTTAGTGATTGTGATATCTTTTAAGTTCCAACCTTTTTTCATCATTTCTTTGTATGAAAACTTACCATTACATTCTCCACCATCTAATTTTACAGTTTCAATAGTTGAAGGTGATTTCCATTCATTTTTATAACACATTGTAGTTTTTGCATTTAAACCTTGAACTAATAAAGTTGAAGCAAAAATTGTAATTAAGCCTTTTGTTAAATACTTCATAATATTCCTTATTTTGATTGTAGTTCTTGAAGTTTTTCTTTTACTTCATTTACATGAAGAACTTCTATTTTTTCACCTTTTACAGTTTTTTTCTTTCTAACATTAACTTTATCCCAAATGGCAGCTATCTTTCCTTCAGGATTTATAATAAATGTAGTTCTTACAACTCCCATAAATTCTTTACCCATGAATTTTTTTAATTGCCATACACCATAATCTTCACACATCTTTTTTGATTCATCTGATAAAAGTGTAATTGAAAGCTCTTTTTTCTCTATAAATTTTCTATGTTTAGCAGTATCATCAGGACTTACACCTAAAATTATTGCATCTAATTCATCAAATTGTGCTTCAGCTTCAGTAAAATCACAAGCTTGTGTAGTACAACCTGGAGTTAAATCTTTTGGGTAAAAGTATAATACAATCCATTTACCTTTTAAATCCCTAGAACAAATTTCAATATCATCTTGGTTTTTTACACAAAAATCTGGAGCTTGTTGTCCAATTTCTAACATATTAATATTCCTTTTTATTTTTTAATAGCAATAAATGTTGCAAAATTAACCCACTTGAAAAGTGTTTCACAGTGGTCAAATCCAACATCTAAAATCATCTTTTTATTTTCTTCTTCAGTATATGGAACAAGTACATTTTCTAATGCCTCTCTTTTTTGGGCAATTTCAAATTCACTATATCCTTGGGTCTTTTTAAATTCGTAGTATTCATCAATATATTGTTTATCTAAAATTTTATTTGATGAAATAACCTTTTCACTAAAAATAAATATACCTTCATTTCGTAGATTATTATAGATTTTTTTTACTAATTTCTCTCTTTGAAGAGGTCTAATAAATTGTAAAGTGTAGTTTGAAAGTATAAGTTTTGCATTTTCATAGCTAATATTGTCTAAATCATCATTTATTAATTTAATATCAACACCAAAAGCTTTGGCCTTCTTTTTTGCACGATTAATCATTGCTTCTGAGTTATCAATACCTATTAAATCAAGTTTTGAGTGTGAATGTTTTGACAATTCAATTAAAGTTGATGCAGTAGAACAACCTAAATCGTAAACCTTGTCATTTTCTTCTAAAAAATTAAGAGCAAAATTTATTGTAAGCCTTTGCATCTCTTTATAAAAGGGAACTGAACGATTTAGCATATCATCAAATACTGATGCAACTTCTTCGTCAAATTCAAACTGTTTTGTTATAGCTTTTTCAAATACTTTATCTGTCATAGGGGATATTTTAGCCAAATGAAGATTAATAGTTATTTATTTTTACTATCTTTGATGTTTAATAGAATACAACTCTAAAAATCTCATAGTAATAGCAGAAATATATGGGATACTTTGAATAAATATAGTTGTTGCAAATACATAAATCTCAATGATATTTGTTTTATTTATAAAAATTAATGTAAAAAAAGAGATTAATAATAGTAAACACAAAATTATTTCATATATTATAGGACTTTTACTTTTTTTTGCTTTTCCACCTTTTTGAGTTCTTTTAAAAGGTAATCCATCTTTTACAAATCCATCCCAAACAGCTTTAAAAATAATTAGTTGTAAACTCATAGATGCAATTGCACTTAGAAAAGTCTCTTTTAAACTTGCTTTTACTTTAATCTTATATAAGATAAAAGTATGGAAAAGATTTACTAAAAACATTGTAATAATTGGAATTGTTAGTGGAATTGTAGGAATTGTAACTCCCACAAAAACAATAACAGGAACCCATATAAGATTCATTACAACCATTATTGGACCCATGGCGTCACTTAACCAAAAAAACCATCCAGCAATAAATTTTTTCTTTTGTGTCGGGGTGAGTTTTTTTGCACTTGGTTTTAATTCTCTCCAGTGTTTTTTCAAAATTTGAATAGCTCCATAAGCCCATCTATGTCTTTGGGTTTTAAAAGCTTCAAAGGTATCAGGAAGCAGACCATATCCATATCTTTTATTTGTATAATGAGCTATATAACCAGCTTCAAATAATCTAAGACCTAGTTCACTATCTTCAACAATAGTATCTGTTCCCCATCCTCCAACTTCAAGCATAGCACTTAGTCTTACCATAACCATTGTTCCATGTACTACGATTGCATTTTCTTCATTTCTATCAACCATTCCAATATCAAAAAAACCTGCATATTCTGCATTCATTGCAGTTTTTAAAATTGATTCTTCTCCATCTCTATGATCTTGTGGGGCTTGAACAATTGCTACTTTTGGATCATCAAATAAAGGAACTAAATCTATTAGCCAAGGTGATTCAACTACATAATCAGCATCAATAACTGCAATTATTTCAGCTTTTTTATTTGTTTGTTCTAGTGCAGTATTTAGTGCACCAGCTTTAAATCCAGAACAAACTATATTCATAAATACAAATTTATCACCTAACTCTTTACATAATTCTTCTATTGGTTTCCAATAATACTCTTCAGGTGTATTATTTATAATCACTAAAACTTCATAATTTGGATAGTTCAACTTTGACAAGGCTCTTAAAGTTTTTTCTAAAACATAAGGCTCCTCTTTATATGCTGGAACATGAATAGAAACAAAAGGGATGTTTTTAGATTCTAAATCAATAGGAACTAATCTTGATGGAGGTGTTCCAAGGGATGATTTAAATAGTTCATTTGCTTTTGCAAGAGTTATAATAACAAGGGGAATCATTAGAAATGTTCCCATTCCCCACATAATCCACATACCAAAATTCATATAATTGATAAATGGATATATTAAAGCCATTACAATACCAAAACCCATACCTTGTGCTACTATTGCATAGGCTAAAGTATGATTTAGATTTAATTTTTTATGTCTTAATCCAAAGAATGTAAGTAAAATACCAATAAATACAGCTCCCATCATCTGATAAAACCAATATTGATTTGTAATAATAGCTCCAGCTAAGTTGAACTTTAATTTCCTATTTGCATCAAAAATCCCCCAGTATTGGCCAATATTTCCCTCTTCATAACCTTTCCATGGTTGATCAAAAGCTTCAATAATATTATAAGACCAGTTGTTCTTTTTTGCAAGATTTACAAAACCTCTTATTGCTTTTGCTTGGTTTTCTAAACTTGGAATTGCCTTGTCATTGTTATATCCATTACTTGGCCATCCAATCTCTCCAATATATATTTTTTTATTTGGGAATAAATTTTTTATAATAGAGTATTTTTCTACTATAAAGTCATCAAAATTTTCAATAGGTTTTTTTTCCCAATAAGGCAAAATATGAATTGTAATAAAATCAACATGTTGTGTTAAGTCTTTAACTTTTTCCCATATATCCCATGTTTCAGCTGTTGAGATAGGTTTGTCTGTAAACTCTTTTAAAAAATTTATATATGCAAATAATTCAATTTTATTTAAATCTTTTCTTAAAAGAACCTCATTTCCTACAATAATATTTTTTATACTATTTGGATATGTTTTTAATAACCTTAAAGCTCTTTGAATCTCTATGTAGTTTTCTTTATAATCACCACTTAACCAAATACCTAAATCCATAGGTAATATTTGTTTTGATGAAGCTTCTAAAATGATTTTTGCATCTTTTGAAGAGTATGTTCTGATTTTTTTAGTAATTGGAAGTAATAGATTTAAATCATTTTCTATTTGTTTTGATGATAGAGTTTTTCTTTCATATCCATAATATGGAGTATATGAAAATGATTCCACTTTTTTATATGGTGCTTCAATTAATGAAACTAAATTATTATGTGAAATCCAAAAAAACATTTGAAACAAACTCACTATAACAACACTAAATATAATATATCTCAAATAGGTTCCTTATCTTTAATAATTAAAAAAGATACATAGATAATTTTTAAAGATATTATTATACAAAAAAATTGCTCCAAATCTGCTTATTATTGAGAACTTATCTAATTAGTGATTAATGCTTAATAAACATTTGTTATAATTCTCATTCAAAAAATTTAAAAATATTAAATGAGAGCAAATGGTAATAAAAAGAAAAAGTATAGTTCATCTATTATTAGGTATGTTTATTGTGTTTTTTATAAATGGTTGTTTGCCTTCTCAAAAGGCATTAGAAACTAAATTAGAACAAAATAACATTACAAAAAAAATATATATTAAAAATGATGTAGAAGCATATGATAGCTATACAGAAGATAAAAAAGTATTAAAAGTTTTAAAAAGAGGTGAAGAGTATAATATTTTAGATATCAAAGAAAATTTCGTTCTATTGAAAGAAGATAAAAATCTAAAAAATGATGTTTGGGTAAGTTTTGATGAGATTGAAAATCAAAGGACATATTTTTTAACTTTGATGGTAAATCCTTCTAATTCAATAATAATGATAAATGATGAAAAGTATGAACCTAATAAAAGGTTATTGGAAGGTAATTATAAGATTGTTGTAAAAGCTGATAAATACTTAGATAAAAATTTGGATGTTGAATTAAAACAAGATACTCAAATAAATATAGCTTTGGATTTTGATATTGAAGCAGAAGAAAAAAGAATAGCTTTAAAAAAAATTAAAGCAGAAAAACTAAAAAAAGAAAAGTTGAAAAAAGAGAAATTAAAACAAGAAAAATTAAGAAAAAAGAGAATTGAAAAGGAAAGAAAAGAAAAACTTTATATAGATAAAAAACAAAATCTTATTTGGCAAGATGATAATATGGTTTTAAAAATTAAAAAACCTTGGATAAGTGAAAAAAACTATAATACAAAAAAATATTCTGATACAAATGGTGATACCGCTGCAACTTATTGTAAAAAACTTATTCTTGGAGATTACAAAGATTGGCGATTACCTACAAAAGATGAATTAAAAAATCTCTCATTTCAAAAAGAATATTTAAAAAGTACAGGTTCTAATTGGTATTGGAGTGATACGGTAAATTCTGTGAATAGTGAGCTTGCGTGGAGTGTTTATTTTGATAATGGTGATGGGTATGCTGATTTTAAAAATGTTAGTAATTATGTTAGGTGTGTAAGGGATAAATAAATTTTAGTAAAAAAGATAGTATAAAGTAGATATTATACTATTTTTTATTTGTCAAAAAATGATTTTGCAGATGATATATCTGTAATAATTTGATTCTTTAAATCTTCAAAAGAGTCAAATTTTTTATTATCTCTGATTCTTTCAATAAATTTTATTTGAACCATAGAAAACCTATTTTTAATATCTTTATCTAAAATATGAGTTTCAACTGCATAAGAACCATCTGTAGTTTGTCTGTGCCCTAAAAATGTAATTGAGTTATATTCTTCCTCGTTTATAATCGTTTTTGTAATATACACACCCTCTTTAGGTAGTAAAAACTCATCAACTTTTAAATTTATAGTTGGAACAAATTTTTTAGAACCTAATCCTTGTCCTTTTATTTGTTTACCAAAAACTTTATACTCTTTACCTAAAAACATATTTGCTTTTTTAATCAAACCATCATTTAAAAACTCTCTAATAAATCTTGAGTGAACAGGAGTTCCATCTAAAGTAAACTCTTGAACAACAACAACTTCCCCATTAAAAAGTTTTTTTAATTCTTCTGTACAGTTTTTTCTGTTTTTCCCAAAACAAAAATCAAAACCTACAACTATCTTTTCTAACTTAGGGAATTCCTCTTTTATTAATCTTATAAAATCTTCACCTGAAAGGTGTTTGATATTTTCTAATACATAATAGTAGATTGGATAACTAGAATACTCTTGTCTAAAAGTTTTTGGAGTTAAATTTGCATAATCTGATTCAATTGAAACAATTCCTCCATTGTCTCCTAAGTGTTTAAAAAGTTCTTGGTGTGCTAGGTGCATCCCATCAAATCCACCAATTGCAATTGCACTAATAGAACTTTTATTTATTAAAATAGAAGAGCTCTTCTTCATTTCCATCTTTTCCTTCAAGTTTACTCATTGAACTTTTTTGTAAGTTCCAATTTAATTTTTTTGTTTCTTCTAAAAATTTATTTCTAGCTTGTAATATAGCTTTTTTATCTTTTACAACACCTTTTTTATCCCTTTTTACATTTGTTCCAACTTCAAACTGGGGTTTAAAAAGTATTATTATTTTATCTTTTGATAATCTATTTATATCATCAATAATATTTAAAATTGAGATAAAAGAAACATCACAAGTCACAATTTCAAAAATCTCATTACTTTGAAAAGTTCTAATATCTTGATTTTCAAAAAATTTAATTCTTTTATCTTCTTTTATTCTTTCATGTAATTGATTAGAACCTACATCAACACAAGTCACACTTAACACATCATTTTCAAGTAGTATTTGTGTGAACCCTCCAGTACTACTTCCTATATCTAAAGAGTTTTTATTTTTTAAATTGATATTAATCTCATCTAAAAAGTATTTTAGTTTATATGCAGCTCTACTTACATAAAAATTATCTTCTAAAACTTCTACATTCATTGAATCATCAACATTAAAAGAGGGTTTTGTAATAATTTTGCCATCGATTTTTATTTTGTTAGCTTTTATTATTTCACTTGCTTTGTTTCTACTTTGTATATCAAAGTTTTTTGTAAGATATTGGTCTAGTCTCATGGATAAAATTATAATTAAAAGTAAGTTATTTTTGGGTTAGGTTTAATTATATTAAGTATAATATAAAGAAGAATTTTAAAAATAAGGATGATTTTACGTTTGTTTTTTGTAAAAGATGAGTTTACGCAATGTTATGAAGAAAAAAAATCAAAGTTTATAGCTTATATTATGCCATATGATGATTTTGATGATGTTATGCAAAGATTAAAAAAAGAGCATCCAAAAGCTAGACACCATGTATATGCCTATAGATATCTAAATGAGTTTGACCAGATAGTTGAAAACTGTAGTGATGATGGAGAACCAAAAGGAACCAGTGGAAAACCATCATTAAATGTTTTATCTGGACATGAGATAATTAATAGTGCAGTTATTATTGTAAGATATTTTGGTGGAATCAAATTAGGAACAGGTGGACTTGTAAGGGCTTATAGTGATGCTGTAAATTTAGTGATTGAAAATTCAAAACTTTATACTTATAAAAAACTTGAAAAAATGACAATCCAATTAGATTATTCGATACTTTCAAAGGTTGAATATATATTAAATCAATTCGGTATACAAATATCTAACAAAGAGTTTACAAATAGTGTAATTCTTACTTTGTCCCTTAGTTTAGAACAAAAAAAGAGTTTAGAAAACCAGTTGCCAAGGGAAGTTGAAATTCTAAATAATAAATAAAATTATAAGTAAGCTTTTAATATAATTTATAAAATTATCTTGGAAGCTATATGAAACTACTTTTTTCTCTTTTTTTATTACTTACTAACTTACTCTCTGGTGAACTTATAAATGTAAATTTTAAAGGTTTAAAACTAAAAGAGCTTATTGATGTAACATCAAGAAGTATCAATAAAAGTATTCTTGTTACTGATTCTATCGAGGGAGAAGTGGATTTTATCTCAAATGAACCAATTGAAAAGAGTAAACTTTTATCAATACTAAAATTTAGTTTAGAGTCAAATGGTTATAAATTAATAGAAAGTGACAATATCTTAAGGGTGGTAAAAAGTGATTTTAAAGTTTTAACACCAATTAGAAAAAAAGTAGTCCAAAAACAAAATAAAATTATTAGTAAAACTATAACAAAAAATATAAAAAAAGATTCTAGGACTGAAGTTGTTTTTTTAATTAATATAGAAGCAAGAAATCTTGAAAAAATTCTAAAAGAGTTAATTGCTAAAAGGGAAGAAAAAATAACAATAGCAATTGATGAAGAGTTTAATTCAATTATTATTGATGGAAGTTCAGATGAGGTTAAAAACTTAAAAACACTTATTTCTAAATTGGATATTGAAAAAAAACAAGTTTATATAAAAGCAAATATTATAGAGTTAAACAACAATCTTTTACAAGATGTTGGGCTAAGATTTGGTATTTTTGGAGGGAAAGCTTTTAGTGGAGGTTTATATACCTTTGCTTCAAATTTAAATCTAGGGGAAGCAATTGCAATTGATACAAGTAGTTTAAATATACAAATTCCAAATGTAAGTTCTTCTATTGCTTTAGGGGCTAGTTTAAATCTTTTAAATAAAACATATGCTTTAGACATTATCTCTCAACCCTCAATTTTATGTATAAACAATAAACAAAGTTCAATATATGTTGGGGAAACTATTTCAATTCAAACTGGAAGCACAACAACAGATGGTGGAACTACAAAAACAAATTTTGAAAGAGAAGATGTAGGTTTGACTTTAAAGGTGAAGCCAAGAGTTTCGAAAGAAAATAAAGTTTTAATTCAAATTGATACTATTTTAGAAGGTATAAAAAATGAAAACTATACAAATTCAAATCCTAATACTTCAAAAAAAGAGTTAAGAACTACAGCTGTTGTTAATAATGGAGAAAGTGTGATTCTTGGAGGGTTAATAGAAAATAAGAACCAAAAATCCGTTGAGAAAATACCAATTGCAGGGGATATCCCACTAATAGGAGAGTTATTTAAAAATAGGCTAAATGATGTACAAAACAAAAGCTTAGTTGTAATTATTACACCTTATGTTGTTCCAATAAATAAGGATTTAACCTACATAAGAGAAGAATTATCAAAATTGAAAAGTTTAGAGGATGAGTTTTTAGAAAAAGTTTTATTGATTTTAAATGCTAAAGCAAGAGCAAAAAAAGGATTAAATAGTACTTCAGAAGTTTCAGAGAATCAATTAACAAATGAAGAGAAACATAAGTTAAGAATGAAAAAATATTTTCATATTAATTAGTATGAAACTTTTTTCATAAGTTTATCTAAAAAGTTTAAATCTTTTTTTGTTTTTTCTAAATTTTGAGATTTTATAATTCTCGCACAATCATTACATAAGATTACTACATTTTCAAGATTAAAGCCACCACCATTTTTCATTTGTTTGGCAAGTAGGGCATTTGCATCAACAAGTTTAGTTTTAGTACCACATCTATTACAGTTACCTTCTTCTCTATTCCAAGCAGCTTCTTTTCTTTGAGGCCAATCTATAGGAAACTTGTTATCTTTGTGTAAAGTGGAATTTTGATCATATGAACTCCAAAGCTTCTCTTTTGGTACACCTTTTTGCGTACTAAGTTCATATTCAAAATATACAAATTGTCTAGCTAAATCTTCAATAATCAAAATTTGTTTTGTTTTTAGTAGGTCTTTTTCATCAAGTTTTTCAACAATATCAAAATTGAAGTTTATTTTTGGATAGTTGTAGGTCAAATAGGCTTTTAAATCTTTTATAAATACTTTTAGATTACCTTTTTTTGAAAACCTTTTGTATATCTCTTTTCTGTAGATATACAAAGGTATTAAACTTAAGGTTACTAAAGAACCAAAAAAAACAAACTTGAAATCAAGAAACATTTGTATCCTTAGATTATTTCAGGGTTAATAATATGTTTTGATAAACTCTCTTTTACACTTTCATGTTCTGCACATGCTAGTTTTTGTAATTCATTTTTATGAAGTACTGGAATTGGAATCTCTCTTCCACAAGCACTTTCTAGACTTTTTCTATTTGAATCAAATAGATTAAATATATTTTCATCATCAACTACAATTAAATCAGCTCCATTATCAAATGCTTCTAACATAGCATGTGAAGCTAGCTTCATTGTAAAATCACTATTTAAATGAAACGTATCTAAAGCTAAATCAATATTTGATGAAGGAGTATTTATAATTTTTGCATTTAAACTATCGATTAGTTTAACTGTTTGTTCATCAGTTTCAATACCTTTGAAATATGATAAATTAAAATCCGAGAAATCATGTTTTATCTCTTTTGTTTCATCAAAAGTTCCAAAATCTATCGGGTTTTTCTTTTCTAAAAATAGGTCTTGTTCATTTACAGGTTTTGTTAAACCTAATTTGTTTTTGATTTTAGATATTTTTTCTTCTATTGAAGAATCTATTTTATAAACTCTATTTTTTAAACTAGTATGATATGAAGCTGAACATTCATATTCACTTAGAGCTTCCAAAATCTCTTTTTCATTTGAAGGATTTTTTTCAATTAAATCATAAGCAAGTAATAAAATTGCATCACCAATATAATCATACTCATAGTTTATTGTGTTTGAAGCATAGAAATATATTTTATAATCTTCATAAACTTTTTTATCATCTTCTTCAATAAACTCACTTAAAACTTTTAATCTATCTTCAAAATCAGCTTGATTTATTAAAAGGTCTGTATGCGCTCTTCTAATTGAGATAGGCTCAATTGTTAAATCTTTCCCAAAATTATCCACTAATTCATCAATTGAAATACCTAAAGTTAAGTATACACCATTTACTACTACATTAAAATCAGCACTTTTTTCATATCCAAAAGGGTATTCTTGATTTATTGTATTTAAAATATCCAATAGTGTTTTTTGTTTATCAACTTTGATAAAATTTTTTGTGTAATACGGTAAATAATCTGATTTATAATCAAATCTAAATAGAGAAATTTCTAACTTCATTTAACAGCCTTTTTTATTATTTCAGTTTTGTTTTTTATACTAACTATTCATTAAACCTATCAACTCTTGCACCAATTTGATTTAATTTTCCTTCTAAATCTTCATATCCTCTATCTAGATGATAAATTCTATGGATTGATGTTTCTCCCTTTGCTACTAATGCAGATAAAACCAATGCCGATGAAGCCCTTAAATCTGTAGCCATAACATCAGTTCCATTAAGTGAATTTGCTTTTCCATTAATTGTTGCGATATTTCCATTTAAATGGATGTCTGCCCCAAGTCTTAATAATTCACTAACATGCATAAATCTATTTTCAAATAGTCTCTCATCAATTGTACTCACTCCATTTGCTTGTGTTGCCAATGCCATAAATTGAGCTTGCATATCTGTTGGGAAACCTGGATATTCTCTTGTTACAATATTTACAGGTTTAATTTCATCTGTTGGTAATACAGTTATTGATGTTTCATCTTGGATAAGTTTAAAGTTCATCTCTTCAAGTTTTGAAAGTATAGCTTCAAGGTGAATAGGATTAACCTTACTTATTTTTAATTTTGAATTTGTAATTGCTGCTGCACAAAGGTATGTTCCTGCTTCAATCCTATCTGGAATAACATCAAAATCTTTAAATTCTAAAAGTTTTCTATTTGTTCCATGAATAATTAAAGTATCTGTTCCTATCCCTTCTATTAAAACTCCAGCATCTTTTATAACTTCACAAAGTTGTTGAACCTCTGGTTCTTTTGCTGCATTTACAATTGTTGTAACACCATCTGCTAAAGCTGCAGCCATTACAGTATTCTCAGTTCCACCAACAGTAACTTTATCGAATACAATTTTTGTTCCTTTCAGACCATTTGGCGCAGTAGCTTCAATATATCCATGATTTATTTTTATTTGTGCACCCATTGCTTCAAGTGCTTTTAGGTGTAAATCCACTGGTCTTTGACCAATTGCACAACCACCAGGAAGTGAAACTTCACAATGACCAAATCTAGCTAAAATAGGTCCTAAAACTAAAATTGAAGCTCTCATAGTTTTTACAATATCGTATGTTGCAGTTGTTTTATTTAATTTTGAAGTATCAATTTTGATACATGTTTCTTCTTTTTTGAAAGTTCCACCAAGTTTATCAATAAGTTTTAATAATGTATTAATATCAACAACATTTGGCATATTACAAATGCTGATTTCATTTTTTGCTAAAATTGTTGCTGCTATTAGAGGTAATGCTGCATTTTTTGCTCCTGAGATTTTAACCTCACCAGTTAATTTTGATTCACCATTAATCTTTAAATATTCCAATTATTTTCCTATAAATATCTATTATCTTTAAAATTTAAATAATTTTACCCAAATGAAACTAAAAATATTAATTTTTAAATTTAAGTAAATTAATAATAAATCTTTAACTGCAAAGTGACTAAAATTCGTTTTTTAGAGGACGTTTAATGACTAATGATGTATCTTTAGGCATAAAGTATATGCTTTTTGCCTCTTTTTTATTTGCCTTAATGGGAGCTTTTGCCAAAGAATTAAGTAACTCTATGAGTTCTTTAGAGGTTGTATTTTTTAGAAATGTTTTTGGAGTTTTTTTAATCTTAATTTCAATTTATAGGAACCCAATTAAGCAAGTTGGTGGAAAACCTTGGTTATTGATATTTAGAGGTTTAGCTGGTTTTAGTGCCCTTTTGATGTTTTTTTATAATATTGCAAATATCCCTTTGGGTGAGGCAATGACTTTTTCTAGAACTTCTACTATTTTTACTGCAATTTTTGCTTATATATTTGTAAAAGAGAAGATTGGTTTTAAAGGTTGGTTGGGAGTATTTATTGGATTTATTGGAATTTTATTTATAACAAAATTTGATGGTTCTTCTTTAGATAAAACTGATTGGCTAGGTATTTTATGTGGGGTTGGAGCAGGGCTTGCATACACTTCAATAAGGGAACTTAGAAAGTTTTATGATGGAAGAACAATTGTTTTATCGTTTATGGGAATTGGAACATTAGGTCCTATTATTTTAATGATTATTTCAGAATTTTACACAAATCCTAGTTTCGATTTTGTTTTTGCTAAATTTGTTATGCCCAAATCTGAAGATTGGTTATTTATTATATTACTTGGTACTGTTGCTACCTTTGCACAAATTTATATGACAAAGGCTTATTCTGTTGCAAAAGCCGGAATTATAGGAACTATTTCATATGCAAATATTGCTTTTTCAATTTTGATAGGACTTATACTAGGGGACGCTTTTCCTGATATTTGGATTATCTTAGGTATAATGCTGATAGTTTTCAGTGGAGTTTTAGTCTCTTCAAAGAAGGATTAATTTCCAAATAGAATTAAAGGAAGATATATGAATCTTGATAAGGTTATCTCAGGTTTTTTTATTATTTTAGCGATGACACTAAATTTTGGTTTTTTCTATGGAGATATGAGTTCTTTAGAACACCATAGTAAATATGAACTTATGGCAGCAATTATAATAAATGTAATAGCTACAATATTAAAACTTGGTGATAAAACACAAATGGGTTCAGTTTTATTAGCAACTTCACTTGTTGCAGATATTCAATTAATAGCAGCAGCTACAGTTTGGACAGTTGCAGCATATGCTTATACAATAAACACAGAGATTACTTCAGTGATTATCTCTTTATCTGGTGGAGCATTATTAGCAAACATAGTTTCAGTTATGTTGTATGTTGGTGATACTTTAAAATCAAAAAGATAATAAAGGCTTTTTTTGAAAAACAGTTCTTTATTTATCATCCTTCAAAGGATGAGAAGACCATTTATTGTAATTATTGTTACTTATACCATTGCAATTGTTGGATTACTAATAATTGATGGAGTTGATGATAAAGGAAATATTTATCATATGAGTATTTTCGATGCATTTTATTTTGTATCATATACTGCTTCAACAATTGGTTTTGGTGAAACCCCATACACTTTTACATATGCTCAAAGACTTTGGGTTAGCTTTTCTATTTATTTAACTGTTCTTGGGTGGTTTTATGGAATTGGTACCTTAGTTGCTTTACTTCAAGATAAACTTTTTTTAAGGGAGATTGAGAGAACAAGATTTGTTCATCAAGTAAGAAGATTAAAAGATAAATTCATAATCATATTAGGTTATAATCAAATTACAAGTGAGATTATAAATAGAGCAATTGAACAAGGGATTAGAACAGTTGTAATTGAAAAAGATGAAGAAAGAGCAAGTGCCTTAAGACTTGAAAATTTTACCCCAACAGTTCCAGTACTAGTTGCAGATGCCTTTACTCCAAGGGCTTTAGAGGAAGCTGGTATCAAAAAATATAATTGTAAAGGTTTAGTTTCAATTTTTGAAAATGATTCTTTAAATTTAAGAATTGCTTTGACATCAAAACTTTTAAATCCCCATGTAAGACTTGCTATTAAATCTACTACTACAAACCATAGTGAAAACTTAAGGGATTTAGATGTGGAGATAATAGCAAACCCCTTTTCTATAATTTCAAGTGAAATTGAGATGGCAATAAGTGCACCAAATTTATTAAAACTTGAAAAATGGATTTATAAAATTGATAACCTAAATGCTAATCTTCCAGTTTTCCCTAAAGGTAAATATATAGTTTGTGGATTTGGTAGAATGGGACAACATGTTTATAATGTTTTACGTTCTGATAAGGTTGAAGCAGAGTTTATCGAGATGAATAAAGCTAAAGTAGGGACATTTAATAGTGATTTAAATAGACATATAACCTTTGGTAATGCCGATGATAAAGAGCTGCTTTTAAGTGTAGGTATAGAAGATGCTGTTGCTATTATTTCTGCTACTAATAATGATACAACAAATCTTTCAATCTTAGCAACAGCAAAAAAGTTAAATCCAAAAATTATGACAATTGCTAGAGAAAATGAGATGGAAGACTTTTCTATTTTTAAAAGTGCTAAAATTGATCATATCTTTATGCCTTCAAGAATATTAATAAATAAAACTACAAATGCACTTATTAGTCCACTATCTGATAAGTTTATTAGGATGATGTGTAAAAAAGATGATATTTGGGCTTCTAAACTTGTAAAAGATTTAATTCAAGTAATAGATGAAAACCCAATTTTACATGAACAAAAAATTGATAAAACAAATTCACCTGAGATTTTTAAGGCAATTAAAGAAGACAAAGAGATTCTTTTAGATATTTTTAATCGCTCTTTATATAATAGAGAACAAAAAAACAATATAATACCACTATTAATTCATAGGGATGGTGAATATAAACTTTTACCAGAACATGATATAAAGTTATGTGAAGATGATGAAATACTTTTTGCTTGTGATGAAAATGCAAAAAATGACATAGAATATATTGCACAAAATTTTTATGAGTTTCATTATGTTTACACAGGTGAAGAGAAAAGAACAATATTTAATAGGAATTAGAAAAAAGGATAATATGTGATAGTTTTAACAGGACCATGCGTTTTAGAAGATAGAGATACTGTAATGAGAATTGCAGAAAAATTAAAGCCATTAAGTGAAGACAAAAGGGTGGATTTTTATTTTAAAGCTTCTTTTGATAAAGCAAATAGAACAAGTTTAGACTCTTTTAGAGGACCAGGTTTAGATGAGGGATTAAAATTATTCCAAGAGATAAAAGAACAGTTTGGTTATAGATTAGTAACTGATATTCATGAATCATATCAAGCGGCACCTGCTGCTGAAGTATTAGATGTACTTCAAATTCCTGCTTTTTTATGTAGACAAACTGATCTATTAGTAGCTGCTGCTAAAACAGATTGTAAAATCAATATTAAAAAAGGGCAATTTTTAGCAGCTGGTTCTATGAAACACCCAGTTGAAAAAGTATTAAGAACTAGAGGTTGTGATGAGGTTTCTTATGAAAACTCAAAAGAAAACAATGTTTGGTTATGTGAAAGGGGTAATACTTTTGGATATGGTGCATTAGTTGTAGATATGAAAAATCTTATTGCTATGAGAGAGTATGCTCCAGTTATTTTTGATGCAACACACTCTGCACAAGTTCCAAGTACAGGTGGAACAACAGGTGGGAATGCTGCAATTGTTCCAAGTTTAGCAAAAGCTGCAGCTGCTGTTGGTGTTGATGGATTTTTCTTTGAAACACATTTTGATCCAAGTGTTGCTTTAAGTGATGGACCTAATATGGTTCAAGTAGATGAGTTATATAAAGTTATAGATGACATTTTTGCTATCAAAGATGTATTAGGGTATAATTAACGCCCTTAGTTAAAAATAAAGAGGTAAGTATGAATATTATTGAAGGAAATTTAAGATTAAAAGGTGATGAAAAAATCGCTATTATTAATGGAAGATTTAATCACATTATTACAGATAGACTAGTAGAAGGTGCAAAAGACGCCTTTGTAAGACATGGTGGAAATGAAGAGAATTTAGATTTAATTTTAGTTCCAGGAGCTTTTGAAATTCCATTTGCTTTGGAAAAAGCTTTAGAAACTGGAAAATATGATGCAGTTTGTTGTGTAGGTGCAGTAATTAGAGGAGCAACTCCTCATTTTGATTATATCTCTGCAGAAGCAACAAAAGGTATCGCAACTGTTACATTAAAATATGGGAAACCAGTTTCAAATGGAGTTTTAACAACTGATACTATTGAACAAGCAATTGAAAGAGCTGGAAGCAAAGTTGGAAACAAAGGTGCAGAGGCTATGGTTACTATTATTGAGATGTTAGATTTATATAGTGAAATAGGAAAATAATTTGGCTACAAGAACACAAGCTAGAGAATCAGTAATTGGTCTTTTATATGCGTATGATTTAGGTAACGAAGGTATTGTTAAATATGTTGATGAGATTTTAGAAGATAAAAAAATCAGAAACAAACAAAAAGAGTTTGCCCTTGATTTATTTAATGGTGTAGTAAACAACATTGAAAAAATTGATGAGGAGATAGTTTCTCATTTAAATCAAGGTGGAATTAAAGATACTGGTTCAGTTGAAAAATCAATTCTAAGACTTGCAATTTATGAGATTTTATTCAAAGATTTAGATAAAGCAATAGTTATAAATGAAGCAATTGAACTTTCAAAAAGACTAGCAAGTGATGGAGCTCCAAAGTTTATAAATGGTCTTTTAGACAAAATCAGCAAGGCTTAAGATGAAACTTTGTGTATCATTAGATTTACCAAGTGCAAAAGAAAACTTGGCTTTAGTTGAACAAATTAAAGATTTTGATGTATGGCTAAAAGTTGGATTTAGATCTTATATTAGAGATGGAAAAAAGTTTTTAGAAGATTTAAAAGTAATTAATCCTAACTTCAAAATATTTTTAGATTTAAAACTTTATGATATACCAAATACTATGGCTGATGCAGCCCAAGAGATTGCACAATTTGGTTTAGTTGATATGTTTAATGTACATGCAAGTTCAGGTAAAACAGCTATGAATACTGTAATGGACAGAATTAAAGATATTCCAAATAAGCCATTAGTTTTAGCTGTAACTGCTCTAACATCTTTTGATAATGAAGAGTTTAAGTCTGTATATAATGAAGATATAGAAACTAAAGCAACTAAAATGGCTATAGATACTTTTGAATCAAAAGTTGATGGTGTAGTTTGTTCTGCTTTTGAAAGTTTAGATATTAAAAATAATACATCTAATGAGTTTATAACTTTATGTCCAGGGATTAGACCTTTTGGTGAAGACAGCGGTGATCAAAAAAGAGTTGCTGATATCCCTTTTTCAAAAGAAAATTTAGTTGATTTTATTGTAGTTGGTAGACCAATTTACAAAGCAGAAAACCCAAAAGAGGTTGTAAAAAAGATATTGGAAAATATTTAATTTTCCATTTCTTTTGAATTTTTCCTATAACTTTTCAAAAAGATGAAAAAAAGCTATAAAATTAAGAGTTTTTTAAGTACTCAGTAAGTAAAATTACATCCCTAATTCATAGAGGACAAGTGGGTGAGTTGGCTGAAACCACATCCCTGCTAAGGATGCGTACTGGCAACGGTACCGAGGGTTCGAATCCCTCCTTGTCCGCCATTAAAATTTGAATATGATAAAACCACTGTGGGTCATTAGCTCAGCTGGTTAGAGCACTCGGCTCATAACCGAGTGGTCGAAGGTTCGAGTCCTTCATGACCCACCACTTTATATGTTCAAATTTTTGCGGGAGTAGCTCAGTTGGCTAGAGCCTCTGCCTTCCAAGCAGATTGTCGCGAGTTCGAGTCTCGTCTCCCGCTCCACTACTAAATAGATTTGGTAAAGCTATTTAGTTTTTATTTCTTTTACCATTTTTGCGGGAGTAGCTCAGTTGGCTAGAGCCTCTGCCTTCCAAGCAGATTGTCGCGAGTTCGAGTCTCGTCTCCCGCTCCACTAAAGAAGCTCTATAAGTTTGATGTTTTCATCTTTCTTATAGGGCTTTTTTTATTTCTATATTATTTTATATAAAATTTGCTCCTTTAATACACTTAAACTCTTATTTAATAATAGATTTACATATATATAAGATTATTATTAAAGTTCTGTGCTACAATAATAACAATGTAACTCAAGGAGTTTTTTTTGAAAAGTTTTCTCTCCTTAATCTTTCTTATTACTTTTTTATATTCAAACCAAAATGATAAAATAACATGGCTTATTAATGATGCACCTCCTTTTTATATAAATGAGGGTAAATTTAAAAATGAAGGCTTTGGTGATTTATTTCAAAAGCTGATTATAAAAGATTTAAGTAATTATAATCATGAAATCAAACAAAGTGCACTTTCAAGAGTAATAAAAAATTTTCAACATAAAAAAAATGTATGCTTCTCTACTTGGATTTATAATACAACTCCTGAATATGTTATAACTTCTATTCCTAATGTTTATTATGAACCATTGGGAATTATCACAAGAAAAGAAAATAAAGAGTTTTTTATGAAGATTCCCATTTCTTTAGACAATTTAATGGCAAATGAAAAGTTTATTTTTATTCAAGGTATGGGAAGAGGTTATGGATTACCTTTAGATGAGATAGTAAACAAATATAAAGAAAAACCAAATTTTAAAATTAGAAAATCATCAAAAAATATAACAGATGCAATTTTTGAGATGATAAAAAGAAAAAGAGTTGATTATACAATAGATTATTATAGTTCACTTAGTTTTTATAATGCAAGAAATAAAGATAATAATCAGTTGATTTTTTTGCCAATTGAAGAAAATTATGAAAAGGGTGTACTTGGTTCTATAGCTTGTTCAAAATCACCTTGGGGTAAAAAAGTTATAGAAGATATAAATAAAAGTATTGAAAAATTAAGAGATAAAGATGAATATAAAGAAATATTTTCTAAATGGCTAGTACCAAAAGAAAATAGTACAAGCTATTGGAATAATTATAAAAATCTAATTGAGGATTTCAAATGAAAACAATAATAAAACTTGTATTGTTTTTAAGTTTGTTCTTAACGCCTCTTTTTGCTATTTATAAAGATACTTTAACTTTAGCAAATATTAGTTCAAAACCACTTTTTGAACTTGATAAAGATTCCTTTGATGAATTAATAATACCTTATATAAAACAGAAAAACAATATTTTATCTGTTCAAATAATTGATTTAGAATATGATGAAATCTATTGGCAATATAAATTAAAAGAAAAAAAAGATTTTACATGTAGCAATGGAAATATTATTGATTCATCAATTATTGAATATGAGACTAAAAAAATAGGTAGAATAGATATCTGTTATGATAAAAAGATTTTAGACTTACACAGTGCTTCATTGGAGTATACAAAAGAAGAACTACTTTGGTTAAAGAAAAATCCAGTAATAAAAATTGCTAAAATGAGTTATTGGGCATCTGATATTCTTGGAAAAAATGTTCACATAGATTATATTAATCTTCTTAGTCAATATGGAGGTTTAAATATTTCACTTACTGATTTTGATAAATGGTCTACTGGAATAAAAGCTACTATAAAAGGTGAAAAAGTTCACGGTATACTTGATTTAAGTTGGAGTCAAGATAGAGAAGATAATCAGTTTTTGTTCTCAAAGCCTTATTTCTATACTCCTATGTATATTGTTGTTAAAAAAGAAAATAATGATATCAAATCTATAGAAGACTTGGAAAATAAGACTGTTTATTTACAAAAAGAATCTATTACAAATGAAATAGTAAAGAATTTAAATTTAAATATTAAAACCATCGTTTTAGATAAAAATACAAAGATGTATGAATCTTTGGAAAAAAAGGATTCTAAAGCAGATGCAATTTTAATATATAGTTTAAATGAGAAATTTTTAGAAAACTATAATTTAAAAATTGGAAAAAAGTTTTATAATAAATATGGTGAAGTATATATAGGTCTTAGTAAAAAATATAAAATTTTACAATCAATTTTAATTAAAGCTCATAATAAAATTCCCCAAGAAAAATTAGATGCCTTACAAAATAAAGTTTATAAAATCAATGATAAAAATAGTTTAAATCTTAGTTCAGAAGAGATAAAATGGCTTGATTCTGCACCTAAAATAACTTTTGCAGGGGATCCTAAATGGCTCCCTTTTGAAGGTTTTAACGAACAAGGTGAGTATATTGGATTTGTTTCAGAATATTTAAAAAAATTTGAAAATTTTGTTGGTTTAAAAATAGATAAGATTAAAACTGACTCTTGGTCTGAAACATTATCTTTAGCTAAAGATAACAAAGTTGATATTATCTCCGATGATATTAAAAATACAGCCTTATATAAATATTATAAACCTATTGAACCTTATATTGAGAGTCAAGTGGTAATTGTTATGGATAACAATACTAGTTTTGTTGAAGATTTAAATTCTTTAAAAGATAAAAAAATCGCAATTATTAAAGGTTATGGTTATGTGCAGGAGATTTATAAAAAATATCCAAATTTAAAGTTTTATGAAGTAGAGAATATTAAAGAGGGACTTACAGATTTAGTGTCAAAAAAATATGATGCCATGCTTGGTACAGCGGCTTTAATGAGTTACTCTATTAAATCTTTTGGTTTGCATGATTTAAGAATCGTAGGTTCAGTTGATGTGAAATTATCATTAACTCTTTTTGTAAAAAGAAGTGAAGATTTACTTTATAATATTTTGTCTAAATTTATGTCTTCAATAAATGAGATGGAACATTTAGAGATAAAAAATAAGTTTAATGATATAGCATTTGAACCTATTGTTGACTATAGGATTGTTTGGTATGTTGTGATTGGAACAATTGGTATTATATTGTTTTTTACTCTTAATAATAGAAGATTACAGGTTTTAGTAGATCAAAAAACTTTTGAATTAAAGGATTTAAATAAAAATCTAGAAAACAAAGTATTATCTAGGACTAAAGAACTTGAAGATGAAAAGAATCATGTTGAAGAATTAAATGAAGAATTAAAAGATGCAAAGGTAAAAGCAGAAAATTTAGCAAAACAAAAAAGTGAATTTTTGGCAAATATGAGCCATGAAATTAGAACACCAATGAATTCAGTTTTAGGTTTTACTGAGATATTAGATAAAGAAATAGATAATCCAGTCCATAAAGAATATTTAAACTCAATAAAAAAAGGTGGGGATTCTTTACTTAGAATTATAAATGATATTTTAGACCTTTCAAAAATAGAAGCTGGAAAAATGGAAATTAAAAAAGAATCTATAAATCCAAGAAGTGTTTTTATTGAGATGGAGTCAATCTTTCATTCTAAAATTATAAGTAAAAATATCAATTTTATTATGGAAATTGATGAAAAATTACCAAAATATATTATCACAGATGGAGTAAGGGTTAGACAAATATTATTTAATTTAATTGGAAATGCAATTAAATTTACCGATAAAGGGCAAATAAAACTAAAAGCTATGTCCCTTTATAAAAATGAAATAAAAAGTAAAGTAGATTTAGTTTTTATAGTTGAAGATACAGGAATAGGTATAAATAAAAAGAATTTAAAATCGATTTTTAATGCCTTTGAACAACAAGAAAATCAAAATACTGCAAAATATGGTGGAACAGGTTTAGGTTTATCAATTTGTGCAAAATTAGCAAAAATGTTAAATGGTAAAATAGAAGTAGAAAGTGAAGTGGGAAAAGGTAGTACTTTCAAAGTTACATTATATGATTTAGATGTTAGTTCAATTAATGAAGAATTAGTTGAAAGTAAAATTGATACAAAATCAATAGTTTTTGAAAAGTCTACTATTTTAGTTGTTGATGATGTGGAAGAAAATAGACAACTAGTGATTGCCGCACTAAAGAATTTTGATTTAGAGATAATAGAAGCAAAAGATGGTCAAGAGGCCATAAATAGATTAAAAAATGTTAATTTTAATTTAATTTTAATGGATTTAAGAATGCCCGTTATGGATGGTTATGAAGCTGCAACAATAATAAAAGCTGATGAAAAACTTAGTAAAATTCCATTAATAGCTTTAACTGCTTCAGTTATGAGAAAAGATTTTGAAAAAGTTACAGATTTTGGTTTTGATGGATATTTAAGAAAACCTGTTATTTTAGAAGATTTAATAATTGAAATGACTAAACATCTAAAATATAAAAAACTAGAAGAAAATATTATCGAAGAAGAAGAAAAAGAAGAATATGATTTAGAAAAATTAAAAGATGTAATTAGTGATTTAGAAAATAGTTTAAAAGAAGAGTATAATTTTGTAAAAGAGAGTGGAGATTTTACTTTAATTGAAGAGTTTGCAAATAAAGTTTTAGATCTAGCTGTGAAAAATAAAATTGATTTATTAAGAAATTATGCTCAAGATTTAATAACAAATATAAATTCATTTGATATAGAAAAAGTTGATTATTTAATGAATACATATAATGAAAATATTGAAAAGCTAAAGGTGAAGTTAAGTGTTTAAAGGAAAAATTCTAATAGTAGATGATGTACCAAAAAATATTCAGATGGCCATGAATATATTAAAAAATGAAGGGCATAAAATGTTTTATGCTAAAGATGGGAAAATGGCTTTAAAACTTACTTCAGAACAAGAATTTGATTTGATTTTATTAGATATTATGATGCCTGATATTAATGGCTTTGAGGTTTGTAAAAAACTTAAAAGTGATGATAAAACAAAAAATATTCCAATTGTTTTTTTATCGGGGAAAGATTCTACAAAAGATATTGAACAAGCTTATGAAGTAGGTGGAATTGATTATGTTGTAAAGCCTTTTATTAATATTGAATTAGTTACTAAGGCAAATAATTATGTAAAATTAAAACTTTTAGAGGAAAGTACTTATGAAAAATGATGATTTGCAAACAATTTTAATTGTTGATGATGATGCAAAAAATCTTCAAATTGCAATGAAAATATTAAAAGACTATAAAGTGCTTTTCGCACAAAGTGGGAAAAAAGCTTTAGAACTTTTAGATAAAAACCCTAATATTGATTTAATTCTTTTAGATGTAATTATGCCTGTGATGAATGGTTATGAAACCTGCAAAGAGATTACTAATAATGAAAAATATAAAAATATTCCAATAATCTTTTCAACGGTTAAAGATGATGAGAAAGATATTATTCAAGGGTTTGAACTAGGGGCTGTGGATTATATTGTAAAACCATTTTATCCGGAAGTTTTATTAAAAAGAGTTCAATTACATCTTAAGTTATCAAGGACTACAAAACAATTAAAAATTTTAAATAATAGTTTAAATGAAAAAGTTTCAGAGCAAATAGAAGAGATTCGTAAAAAAGATGAAAAAATCCTTCAACAAGAAAAATTAAAAGATATGAATGATTTAGTTGGCTTAATATCTAATGAACTTAAAAAGCCAATATCTAATATGAAAATTTATTTACAATCTATGGAGTTGATATCTGAATCAAATATGAATGATGTTTTTGCTAAAAGTCTTAATAAGGTTTTATCTGAAATAAATGGAGTAGAAGAGGGCTTATCAGATTTTTCAAATCTTTTTCAAGTTGATAAAAAAATTGCAAAACATAATTTGAAAGTTATTATTGATAGTGTTTTATTTAAATTCAGAAGTGAATTTGATAGACAAAAAATTGAAATTAAATTTATAGGGGATAATTTAATTGTTGTTGATATGGTTGAGGAAGATTTAAAACAGATTTTTTCAAAATTACTTTTAGTTAGTTTAAACTCTTTTTCAAAAACAACAATTGACAATAAAATGATAAATATTGAAATTAAAGATGATGAAGAGAAAATATCAATATTATATTTTGATAATTCAACTTATTCAAACTTTGAAAATTTTAAAATTTATTTGGATAAAAATCATTTATTAAAAACAAAAAAGTTTGACATCAATTTATATATTTTAAAAATGATAATTGAAAAAAGTAATGGTAAATTGATTTTAGAAGAAAATAAAGATGGAGGAGTCTTATTTAAAGTAGAATTATTAAAAAGATAGAAACTTGTATAGTTTATAGTCACTTTAAAAATAAGATTATGTATATATTTCGTTAAAATAAATTTACATACATATCACTTCACAGAGGAGTTTTCCTTTCTCCTCTTTTTTATTTTACCATCTAATAGTTTTTTGAAAATCTTCAATAATTTTTCTATGATCAAACACTAGTTTTTCTAAAGGTATCTCTTTTATTGGATATATAAAAACCTCTTTTGCATCATCTTGTGCTTTTGGTTTTCCCTTTGCTTCACAAACATAAACAGCAGAAGCAGTATGGAATCTTGGATCTCTAGATGGATCTGAATAAATATTTTGGAGATTTAATATCTTTACATCTAAATTTGTTTCCTCTTTCATCTCTCTAACTAAAGCGTTTTCAACACTTTCACCTATATCAACAAAACCACCTGGTAATGCTAAACCATGAGGTTCATTTAATCTTTCAATTAGGACAATTCCTTTAAAGATATCATTTTCATCATATAATTTTATAATACCATCAGTACTTAAATGGGGAGTTTTTATCATAGATTAATCCTTTTTTGTAATTATAGTTAATCTATGCTATAATTCCAATCTGATAAGCGGGAGTAGCTCAGTTGGCTAGAGCCTCTGCCTTCCAAGCAGATTGTCGCGAGTTCGAGTCTCGTCTCCCGCTCCACTTAGATTTATTAATCCAATTTCTAATTAATTTTTATAAAGCTTAAGGATACAAATGAGTGATAGATTACACGAAATAATAGCAGAAGTTGGTATTATTCATAAAACACTTTTAGAAACAAATAAAATAGATGATGTTGAGTATGTCTTAGATTATATAGAAAGTTATGATAGTGATGTAAAAGAGCATTATCTGACACTTTTATTGCAATATTATTTCCAAGAAAATGATATAAATAGTTTTAAAGAACTTTTACTTTTAGGGTATAAATTTGACCTTAGAATGGATGATATTAAAACAGCATTTTTAAATATAAAATCAAATGATGAAAATGTTATTGAATTACTTGAAGATAATGTAGTTTTCTTTAAAGATACAAATTTAGAAGAGCCTTTAAAAACTATGTATAATCATTATAAAAATAGTGATGAAGAGTTACAAACAATTTTAGAAGAGACAATAGAATTAATCAAAAGAAATAGATATGTTTGCAGCTATTGTTATAAAAACAAGGAACAAGAATTTGCAAAATTCTTTTTAAATGAAGATTTATTAGAGTCTTTAAAACGTGATCTTCCATATCTTTTAAAATAGGAATTGATTATTAAAAAATTTAGAAAAGTTCATGTGGAAATTACAAATATATGTAATTTAAAATGTAGTTTCTGCCCTCCTAAAAATTTACCAAATCAAACTATGAGTCTTGAAAGTTTTGATGATTTAAATAATCAATTAAAAGAGGTAACCAATGAATTAGCTTACCATATTGTTGGGGATCCTTTAGTATTATCAAATTTACAAGAATATCTAGAAATTAGTAGAAAACATAAATTAAAAGTAAATATTACTACAACTGCAAATAATTTAAATGAAACTCATTTTGATAGTTTGATGAATGAAACAATTAGACAAATCAATTTTTCCATAAATTCTTATAATGCTAATTCTCATAAAAAGAGTTTAAAAGAGTATTTAGAACCAATTTTAAGTTTTTGTGAATATGCAAAAGAGAAACGGCAACACTTTTTTATTAACTTACGAATTTGGAATTTAGATGAGTCTCAAAGTGCAAAAGAGTTTAATAAAAGCGTATTTGATTTAGTAAATGAAAAATTTGATTGTAAAATAGACATGGAAAATGTTTATAAAGAGAAACCAAAAAATATTAAAATAGATAGAATGATATTTTTTAATTTTGATGACTATTTTAACTGGCCAAGTTTAAACAATGAATTTGTAAGTAACAAAGGTTTTTGTTATGGTTTAGATTCTCACTTTGGAGTATTAAGTTCAGGAACTGTTGTTCCATGTTGTTTAGATAAAGATGCAGTTATTAATTTAGGGAATACGAACAATACACAATTAAAAGATATCCTAAACTCAAAAAAAGTAAAAGATATTCAAAATGGTTTTAAAAATGGTGAAGTAATAGAAGAGCTTTGTCAAAAATGTGATTATAGAAAAAGATTTGATTAGCAAATGAAGGGATAGTTTATGAAAAGAGATTTATTAGAAGGTGAAGTAATAGGTCTTAGTATAAAAGACTTTTTTACAAAAGATATGTTAAAAATTGCAATTTTGCCATTGCTTTTTACTTTGATTATAATGTTGATATTTTTTTACACTGCTGCAGGATATGGATTTGATTCTTTAGAGATTTATGTGCAACAAGTGCAATCTGGTCAAGAGGTGACAGTAGATGAACAAGCACCATTTTATTTTATTTGGATGACTTCAATAATCGCATTTTTGTTTAAATACTCTATTACTTCATGGTTAGTTGGTTTTTTAATTTATACTGTTGGGACTATATTTGTAATGATGTTTTCAGTTTTTTTAACTGTTATTATTATTGGGTTTTTAACACCTATGATTTTAAAGGTTCTACATAAAAGGCACTATTCCCATTTACAAACCAATGGTTTTGGTTCTTTACTTACACCTTTATGGATTGCCCTTAAAAGTGGATTTATTATGGTGTTATTGTTTATTCTTTTTATCCCTTTATATTTTATTCCATTGGTTAATATTATTGCAATAAACTTTCCTGTTTATTATTTCTTCCATAAACTATTAAATTTTGATGTTGCTTCAACTATATTAAGTGAAGATGAGTATAAAGCTATTCATAAGAAAAAAGCTTTTGCTTTTAGATTAAGAACAGCATTTTTATATTTTTTATCTTTAATCCCATCGTTGATGCTTTTTTCTGCTGTATTTTTTATAATATATCTAGGACATAGCTATTTTATACAACTAGAAAAATTAAGAAGTTATGATTTAGACAATAATATAGATAACGATACAAAGCTAATAGGTTAGTCTAAAACTAATCTATAGCCTGTACCTTGAATATTTCTTAGGGTATTTTCAGGTAGTTTTTTTCTGAAGTTTTTTATAAAAAGTCTCATAGCATTTGGAGTCATTATATTATCTTCAGTCCATATAATATTTTCCATCTCTTCGTATGTAATAATTCTATTTTTTTGAATTAAAAGTTTTAAAAACTGATTCTCTTTTTTAGTAAGTTTAAATTCATTGTTTTCTGTAGTAATTAGTGATTTGCTTTCATCAAAAAGCCAACCCTCTTTTAAATTGTATACTCTAGCTGTGTCATAACTTTTAATAAAAGCTTCTAATGCTTCAAATAGTTTACCCTCAGTTATAGGTTTTATAATATATTTTACTAAATGTAGTTCAGTCGCTTCAAGCATATAATCTAAATCAGTGTGTGCAGATGTGATTATAACTCTAACTTTACTATCTCTTTTTCTGATTTTTTTGATTAACTCTATTCCTGTTTCATTTGGCATTTTAATATCTGTAATGATTAAATCTGGTTTATTTGATTCATACATATTAAATGCTTCTTTTGCATTTTTAGCTACAAAAGTTTTTTTGAATAGTTGTTTTAATATTTCATTAATATTATTTCTAATTCCCTCTTCATCTTCTGCATATAAAACAGAGAAACTACTAAGTTTAGAAATTAATGCTTTATCCATCAAAACTGCCTTTTCATATAAGATATGGTATGATACCTAAAATTACTTTATAGGGAAATTTGACTTGAAATTCATTACTGAGAAGAATATATCGAAAATTATTATTTATGTTTTTATAATAATTATGACCTCAATGATACTTTTGATATCCTATTTTTATGTAAAAAACACCTATGAAGATTTTCATGTGGAAATGGAACAATTTGTTCAAGACCAATACTTCTTACAAAAACAAAATCTAAAAAAAGAGATAAATACTATTATAGATATTATTAAATATAATTCGACTAAAAGTGGAGAGGATGAGAGTGAACTTAAAGCTGATATGATTAGACTTTTAAATAATATCTCCTTTGATAATGACAAAAGTAACTATATTTTTGTATATGAAATTTTAGATATAAATGGTGGGGATAGTTTTGCTAAACTTCTTGTTAATCCAAATAGACCAGATTTAATTGGTAAAACAATTTCAACAAATTATACAGATGAAAATGGTAAAAAATTTAGAGAAGAGTTTATGGATGATATAAGATTAAAAGGTGAATCTTTTACTGAATATGCATACACAAAGCTTTATACTAATGAGATTAATCAAAAGCTTTCTTATTTTAAATATTTTCCAAGATGGCAATGGGTAATTGCTGTTGGTATTTATGTTGATGATATTGAAAAGGGAATTGCAAAAAAGAAAATACATCTACAAAACAGAGTTAAAAATCAAGTTGTTCAAAACATTCTTTTGTTTATACTATTTTTAACAATTGCAATTTTTATCTCTATATTAATTTCTCAAAAAATTGATGAGGTGTTTAGACGATATCAAAAAAGTGTTCAATCAAAATCTCAAGCTTTAAGGGATTTAAATTTAACTCTTGAAAAAAGAGTTGAAGAGGAAGTTGAAAAGAATAGGGAACATGAACAATTATTAGTACAAAAATCAAGATTTATAGCCTTGGGTGAAATGATATCAAATATCGCCCACCAATGGAGACAACCATTATCTGAACTTTCAACTATTTTGATGAATATAAAGTTTAAATATACAATGGGACAACTTGATGATGAAGTTATGAATAAAAAAGCAAAAGAAGCTGAAGAGGTTTTAGAATATATGTCTCATACAATAGATGACTTTAGAAATTTTTTCTTACCTAAAAAAGAAAAAGAGAAATTTACATTAAAGTTGGCTATGGATTCGGTTATGACAATTATGTCAAGTACTTTATCAAATAATAGAATTAATATAACTATCTGTGTTGATAATAACCTTGTTTTAAATACTTATTACAATGAATTTAAACAGGTTTTATTAAATATTATCACAAATGCAAAAGATGTATTGATAAAGAAAAAAATAGAATCACCTTGGATAAAAATCTATACAGAAGATCAAGGTGACAAAATAATTTTATATATTGAAGATAATGGTGGTGGAATTAAAGTTGAACCAAAAAGTAAAATCTTTGATCCATATTTTACAACAAAAAAAGATAGTCATGGAACAGGGATAGGTCTTTATATGTCTAAAACTATTGTTGATAAAAATATGAATGGTAAGTTAAGAGTTAGAGATGGAGAATTTGGCGCAAGGTTTGAGATTATTTTACCTAAATAATCTCTACTTCATTTATATCAGAGGTTGAAATCTTTTCCATTTTCTCTTCAACTGTTACAAGAAATTCTTCTCTATTTTTTTCATCCATGTTTGTATTTAACATTTCAATTATATATTTTATTCCATTTGCATTAATCTTTTTCACACTTGCTAAATAATGAACAAAAGCTACTATTTTAATATCACTAATTGAATAAAGCTTTTTTGAATCTTTTTTCTTAGGTAATAAACCTTTATCTTCATACATTCTAAGTGTTCTAATTTTTGCATTTAAAATCTCTGCAATACTTGCTAATGGTAATACATCTTTATTATTATCTAATAAAGCCATCAATTTCCTTTTTCTAAATTATCAAATATGTAATTATATAAAAAATATATTAAAAATAAGAGTGATGAACTTTTATTTAAATTATTTAGTAAAATCGAGCCTTTATTTCATAAAAAACTTTACATTATGTAAAGATATAGTAATTGTGTAAAAAAAACTACATGAAATAAGTTAGAATTTATCATAACTTATGTATTATTCCGACAATGCTAAAGTAAAAGTGTATATAACAAAAGTAGAGGTCTTATGAGATTATTATCATATAATATTGATGAAAAAATTATTGAACATTTAGAAGAGAATAATCTTTATATTATTGATGTAGCAGAAGATATGGATGATGCTATTTATCATAGTAAAGTAAGATATTATAATATGATACTTGTTAACTCAAGTAATTATTATGATTGTAAAGATATTTTAGACAATATTAATTGTAGGTTTACAGCGGTAATATTTATTTGTGATGAACCTTCAAAAGAGTTTCAATTAGATTTATTAAAAAATGGCGCAATGGATATACTTCAGTCACCTGTGTCTACTAAATATTTATTAACAAAAATAGAATCGATTCATAGAGAAAACTTTCAAGAAAATATTTTATATAAAGATAAATTTATCGTTAATATGAAAGATGAACAACTTTTTGATGATAATGAAAATGTTGTGAATTTAAAAGGTAAGTCGTTTTCAATTCTTGCGTATCTTTTAAAAAATAGACATAGAGGTTCTATTTCAAAGGATGAATTACTTCAAACTAATTGGGAAGAACCAGAAATGGTATCTGATAATGTTATTGAAGTTAATATTAATCTAATTAGAAATGCCCTAAAAAAAGAGTTCGATGATAACTTTATTGAAACTATTAGACATAGAGGTTATAAAATAGTTAGTTAGTTTTCTAAATGGATATTTTAAAGAGTTACAAAACTTTTGAAATATTTTTTAGAAGAAAACTAAAACTTCTATGCTAATTATATACGCCTTAAAACTTTTCCTTTTAAAAATCATAAAACACTCACAAAACAATCAAAAAACATAAAAATTAAATCCTTTAACTTTAAAATATTTTAGAATCAATACTGATAAATATCCTACATATTATAATTTTAACTTATAATTAATTTAACATGAAATTAACTTATTTGGAGTATAATACATAAAAATAAATTATAAAAGTTATAAGTATGAATAAACTAACTAATATATATCTACTATACAAAGAAGGTTTTTTAAACCTAAAAATAGGGCGAACCTTATGGAAAGTCATTATTATAAAGTTAATTGTAATACTACTTTTTTTGAATATTTTTGTTTATGACAAAACTATTAAAACTGAATACAAAAGTGATAATGAAAAAATTGAATTTGTATTAAAAAATCTTATAAAGGATAACTAATGGAAGAGCATTTAGTAGACTGGTCAAGAGCTCAGTTTGCACTTACTGCAATATATCATTGGCTTTTTGTTCCTTTAACTTTGGGACTTGGTTTTATTATTGCAATAATGGAAACAATTTATGTAAAAACAGGTGATGAGTTTTGGAAGAAAACAACAAAATTTTGGATGACTCTATTTGCAATAAACTTTGCAATTGGTGTTGCAACTGGAATTATCATGGAGTTCGAATTTGGAACAAACTGGGCAAATTACTCTTGGTTTGTGGGAGATATTTTTGGAGCACCCTTAGCAGTTGAAGGAATTTTAGCTTTCTTTATGGAATCAACTTTTTTTGCTGTTATGTTTTTTGGGTGGGATAAAGTTTCTAAAGGTTTTCATCTTTTATCAACTTGGCTTGTTGCAGTTGGTTCAAATTTGAGTGCCCTGTGGATTTTAGTTGCAAATGCTTGGATGCAATATCCCACTGGAATGAAATTTAATCCAGATACAGTTAGAAATGAAATGGAAAACTTTTGGGATGTTATTTTTTCTCCTGTTGCTATTTCAAAGTTTTTACATACTATCTCAAGTGGATATATTGTAGCTTCACTTTTTGTTGTTGGAATTTCAGCTTGGTACTTATTAAAAAAAAGAGAGATTGAGTTTGCTAAAAAATCAATTATTGTAGGAGCTAGTTTTGGACTAATCACTTCAATATTTATTACTATAACAGGTGATGAATCAGCTCACCAAGTTGCCCTAAAACAACCTGTTAAATTAGCAGCGATGGAAGGATTGTATGAAGGAAAAATTGATGCTGGAATTGTTGGGATTGGAGTATTAAATCCAAAAAAAACTTTAACAAATGATAAAGAAACATTTTTGTTTGAACTTGAAGCTCCTTATACCCTTTCTTTTTTAGCTTATCACGATATTCATGCCTTTGTTCCTGGTCTTAAAGATTTAGTTTATGGAAATGAAACCTATAACATTGAATCAGCTCAAAGAAAAATGGAAAAAGGAAAAATAGCTATAAATGCTTTAAAAGAGTATAAAAAAGCAAAAAGAGAAAATAATGTAGAAAATATCCAAAAATATGAAAAGATTCTAATTAAAAATATGAAATATTTTGGATATGGACATTTAAAAAATCCTGAAGATATTGTTCCTCCAATCCCTTTAACCTTTTACACTTTTCACTTAATGGTTGCCCTTGGAGCTTGGTTTTTATTTTTATTTGCTTTACTTCTTTTCTTTACACTTAAAAGAGATATCTTAAACTATAAGTGGCTTTTGATAGTTACTGTTGCTTCTATCCCTTTAGGATATATTGCAAGTGAGGCAGGTTGGATTGTAGCAGAAGTTGGAAGACAACCTTGGGCAATACAGGATTTAATGCCAGTAGGCGTTGCTGTTACTGATATCTCAACATCAAATGTAAAGACTACATTTTTTATGTTTGCTTTTTTATTTACAGCACTTTTAATTGCCGAGATAAAAATCATGATAGGTCAGATAAAAATTGGCCCTGAAGGAGGGCACTGATATGTTTGAAGAATTAACTTTATTACAATTACAACAGTTTTGGTGGATAATAATTTCACTTCTGGGAGGATTATTTGGCTTTATTATGTTTGTTCAAGGTGGTCAGACTCTTTTAGGAAGAGTCGCTAAAGGTGATGAAACATATAAAACTATGTTAATAAACTCCCTTGGTAGAAAATGGGAGCTTGGATTTACTACTTTAGTCCTATTTGGTGGGGCATTATTTGCCGCTTTTCCACTTTTTTATTCTACTAGTTTTGGTGGAGCATATTGGGTATGGATGGCAATATTATTTTGTTTTATTATTCAAGCAGTTAGTTATGAGTATAGAAAGAAACCAAACAATTTCTTAGGTCAAAAAGTATATGAAACTTTTTTATTTATAAATGGAAGTTTAGGTGTAATTTTACTTGGAGTTGCCATTGCAACATTTTTTTCTGGTTCTGCTTTTAGTGTAGATGAAAATAACTTTTCACATTGGCATACTTCGATAAGAGGTTTAGAAGCTTTATCTTCAATATTTAATTTAAGTTTAGGTTTTGCACTTTTTTTCTTAGTTAGAATTTTAGGTGCATTGTATTTTATAAATAATATTGATAATGAGACTATAAGGAAAAGGGCAATCAAAAGTATCAAAATAGATATGCCCATTTTTTTAGTTTTCTTTTTATTATTTTTATCTCTTTTATTCACAAAAACAGGTTTTGCTTATGATGAAAACTTAAAAATTTATATGCAAGAGTATAAATATCTAATAAATTTTTTAGAGATGCCTTTTGTTTTAGGAATGTTTATAATTGGTATATTAATGGTAGTTATTGCAGTGTTTTTAACAATACATTTTAATAAAACTTGCTGTATCAAAACTGGTGGGTTAGGTGTTGTTTTAACTGTTATGGCTTTATTTTTAAATGTAGGATTTAATAATACCTCATACTATCCATCAAGTTTTGACCTACAAAGTTCTTTAACTATTATAAATAGTTCAGGAAGTCATTATACATTGACTGTGATGTCTTATGTGTCACTTATGGTTCCTTTTGTATTAGCTTACATTTTTTATGCATGGATGCAAATGGATAAGGTGAAAATTACAAAAGAGGAGATAGAAGATCCTCATACACATACTTATTAAAGGATGACTCAATGGAATATTTAAGTTCAATAATTTGGCTATGCACTTGGCCTCTTGTTATTTATATTTCTTATAAATTGATTTTAAAAAATATAAAGAAAATTTGATAGTTTTGTAAATTTAACAAAATAGTAATAAATAATATATAAGGATTAAAAATGATAACGTTTCCAGTAAAAACAAATAAAGAAAATGCAGCAGTATCTCCACTTTTTGGAAAAGCAAAATATTTTGCTTTTTATGATGGTGCTAATTTAACAGTTGAGAAAAACCCATTTGATCATGGATCTGAATTAATAAATTGGTTTTTAAAAAAAGGTGTAAAAGATATTGTAATAAAAGAGATGGGAATAAATCCATATAAAAAATTAAAAGATACAAGTATCAATATCTATTATGCTGGTGATGCTAGAATTACTAGTAATGAATTAATAGAAAAATATAATAATAAAGATTTAGAAGTATTAAATGAAGAAAAAATGAATCTTATAATAAAAAATCATGAAAGTTCTCATACTCATGGTCATGAACATATTCATTAGATTATATTATAATTTTTTATAAGTAAAACTAATAATAATTTAATATAAGTTTAAAGTTTGTGGTGATATACTTCTAATGCTTAAAGGATAAAAATTATCGTTTGATAAAAAATATCTATAATGAAAGGATTAAAAATGGCTTGCGATACAGGAGCAAAACCAATTGAAGAAAAAGAAACTTCAAACAAACAACAAGAAAATAAAATAGAAAAAAAGGAAGAAAAAATGAGTTCAAGTTTAGTATTAAGAAAAGCACCAGAGTTTAAAATGGAAGCATATGATTCAAAAACAGGTCACTACACAACAGTTGATAGTAAAGATTTTGAAGGTAAATGGAATGTAGTATGTTTTTATCCAGCAGATTTTACATTTGTATGTCCAACAGAGATTGCAGCAATGAATGCAAAATATGATGAGTTCCAAGAGTTAGGTGTAGAGATTACAGCAGTATCAACAGATACAAAATTTTCACATAAAAGATTTGTTGAGACTGAGCCAATTTTAGCAGGATTAAAATTAACAATTGCAGCTGATCCAACTGGAGAAGTAAGTAGAGCATTTGGTGTAATGATTGAAGAAGAAGGTGTTGCACTAAGAGGAAGATTTTTAATTAACCCAGAAGGTGTAGTAGTTGCTCAAGAAGTTCAAGCTCCAATGGTAGGAAGAAATGTAAATGAGTTCTTAAGACAAGTTAGAGCTTGGCAACACTCAACTAAAACTGGTGAAGTATGTCCTGCAGGATGGAGACCAGGTAAGAAAACACTTCCAGTAAATACAGATGTTGAGCAAATGACTGGTAGAGTTGGTGATTATATTACTATTGAAGAGATTATGTCTTAATAGTAATAAAATGTAAAAAGGGTTTAGTTTTATACTAAGCCCTTTTTTTTTATTTTTTTAATGCTTCTTATCCAAACATTAAATTTGGTAAGAATAGTGATATCTCCGGAATATACGTAATTAGTATAAGTCCTACTAAGATTGTTAATGTCCAAGGCCATGCCGCTACAATTACATCTTTTATACTCATACCAGTAAGTCCTGATGTTACAAATAGATTCAGACCAACAGGTGGGGACACCATTCCAAGTTCCATATTCACTGTAATTAAGATACCAAAGTGAATTGGGTCAATTCCAAGTGCAACTGCAACAGGTAGTAATAAAGGTACCATAATCATAATAATAGCTGATGGCTCCATAAATGAACCAGCTAAAATTAGAAGTAAGTTAACCATTAATAAGAACATATATTTATTTACATTTGCTTCAACTAATGCTTCTGTAATGTGTTGAGGAATATTCTCAATTGTTAAGAAGTGAGCAAATAACATTGCATTTGCAATAATAAACATAATCATTGCAGTTGTTTTAGCTGATTCTAAAGCTGTAATATAAATTTTAGAAATTTGAATATCTTTATAAATAAATACAGATACAATAAATGCCCATACACAAGCAACAGCTGCAGCTTCAGTTGGTGTAAAAATACCACCATAAATACCACCAATAACAATTACAATTGTCATTAGCCCCCAAGAAGCATCTTTCATTTTTGAAAGTCTAACTTTTAGTGGTTGTGGTTCAGTTCTCTCAAAACCTAATTTTTTTGCACCAATATAAGTTACAACCATCATCATAACACCTAGCATAAGTCCAGGGATTACACCAGCCATAAATAGTTTACCAATTGAAACTTCTGCAGTTACACCATAAACAATAAGTACAATTGATGGTGGAATTAAAATACCTAAAGAACCAGCAGTAGCAATTGTTCCAACTGCATATCTTTTTGGGTAACCAGCTTGCATAATTGCTCCAAACATAATTGAACCAATAGCAACAACTGTTGCAGGAGATGAACCAGAAACTGCTGCAAAAATAATAGATGCAAAAATAGCAGAGATTGGAAGACCACCAGGTAAGTGTCCTACACAAGATTTTGCAAATTCAATAATTCTTTGAGCAGCAGATCCTTTTGATAAAAGGTTACCAGCAAAGATAAACATTGGGATTGCCATAAGTGAGTAATGCTCAACTTTTTCAAATATCATTGCAGAGATTTCAATAGGAGAAATAGGCGTAAATAACATAAGTGTTGCAAATGTTGCAGCACCTAAACATATAGCAATAGGAGTTCCTAATACAGCTAATGAGAAAAATATCCCAAATAATACAGCTACACTCATAGTAATCCTCCTGTTTTCTTTTCTACTTCTTTAACCATTTTATTTAATTCTTGTACATTTTCATTGTCTTTATTTCTGTGTGCACCAATACCCATCTCAGCTAAAACATGTTCTGCTTCACTCTCTTTTAAGATTTTATCATGAGAAGTTGATAAAATTACATGAATTCTCTCCCCAACTCTATAAGCAGCAAAGGCAAATGCAATAGGAATAACTAAATATGGAATCCACATTGGTATACCTAAGTCAATTGACATCTCTTCTAAATCAATAACTAACAATAAATACTCATAACCATAGTATGAAACTGCACATAAGAAAATAAATGTTACTAAGTGTGAAATTAATAACATGATTTTTGCAACTCTACTTGGAACCGCATCTAAAACAATTGTAATTGCAATGTGTGCATCTTTTTTGAAACAATATGCTGCTGCAAAAAATACACTCCACAAGAAACAAAAAATTGTCAACTCAGTAGCCCAAACTAGAGATGCATCAAATGCATATCTTGCTACAACATTTGTAAACGCAATTGCAACACCAGCACTAATACCAACTGCTGCAATTGTTTGGTTAATAAACCCAATTATTTTACTAATTACTTTAAAAATAATCCCCATAATCCTACTCCGTGGCTAATGCGCCCTTAATTAAATCTTCTCCAATCTTATTTTTATCATAAAAATCTGGATAGATTTTACTTACAGCTTTTCTCCAAGCATCCTTTTGTTCTTTAGTTAGTTGAATAATTTCTAACTTACCAGTTTTTTGTGCATACTCCTTGATTAGGTTAAATTGTTGTGTATTTAACTCTTCAGCATACTCTCTTTCTTTTTGTGTAGCTTCATTTATTGCAATAATAACTTTTTCTTGCAATTGTTTTGGTAAGCTAGCCCAAAACTTTTCACTCATAACTACTAAATATCCTAAATAACCATGATTAGTTATAGTTAGATATTTTTGAACTTCATGAAACTTTTTTGTATAGATGTTAGAGTTTGTATTCTCTTGACCATCTATTACACCTTGTTGCAATCCTGAATAAACTTCAGAAAAAGGCATCATTTGTGGATTTGCTCCCACTGCATGGAATTGCGCTTCAAGAACTTTTGAAGACATAATTCTAAATTTTTGACCCTCCGCATCTTCTGGTTTAATTAGAGGTTTTGTAGAAGAAGATAATTGTTTGAAATGATTATCCCAAAAGCTTAATGCTTCATAACCCTTTGAGGAAACCATATCTTTTAATTTTTGTCCTACAACTCCATCTTGAACCCTATGAAGATGATACATATCTTTAAAAAGAAATGGTAAATCAAATAGTGCCAATTGTGGTACTATTTTACCAAACTTTGAAAATGATGGTGCGGCCATTTGTACCGAATCAAGCTTTAAAGCTTTTAGTACTGCATTATCTTTGTATAACTGAGAAGATGGATAGACTTGGACATCAATTCTACCTTCAGTAAGTTCTTCTAACCTTTTTTCAAAATAGTCAGCTGCTTTACCTTTTGGTGTATTTGGACTAACAACATGGGAAAACTTTAAAACATATTCACCTTTTTGTATTAAAGGTTTTGTTTCCACAGCCTTTTCCTTTTCATTGTCTGTACAACCACTAAATAGAAGCATTGATGAAACAGCAACACCGGATAATAATCCTTTAACTGTAGTTGTCATAAATCGTCTCCTTTTTTGTATACATACAACGATTATAATTAAAAGTTATGTAGCTATTATGTAGATAAAAATAAATTCACAAATTTATTTAAATATGTCACTTTATGTAAAAAATGAAATTTTATTTTTGATATTTTTTTTGGGTTTAAATGGGAATTTTAAGTTGGTTTTGGGGTTAAACCATCGGTTAAACCGATGGTTCAAGGAAAGATTATTTAGTGTTGATTGCACCTTCAATTAAATCTTTTCCAATTAATTTGTCATCATAGAACTCTGGGTAGATTTTACTCACTGCTTTTCTCCAAGCATCTTTTTGCTCAGCTGTTAAAGTGTGAATTTTTAACTTTCCAGTTTCTTCTGCATACTTTTTAATTTCATTAAATTGCTCAGTTTCTAAAGCTTTTGCATATTCTCTTTCTTTTGCAGTTGCTTCTTTCATAGCTTGTTTTACATTTGCTTGTAAATCAGCTGGTAATGATTTCCAGAATTTTTTAGACATTACAACTAAATATCCAAGGTAACCATGATCTGAAATAGTTAAGTCAGTTTGTACTTCATGGAATTTTTTAGTGTAGATGTTTGAAATTGGATTTTCAGCTGCATCAATTACACCTTGTTGTAATCCTGAGTAAACTTCAGAGAATGGCATCATTTGTGGGTTTCCACCAACTGCTTTCATTTGAGCTTCTAAAACTTTAGAAGACATAATTCTAAATTTTTGACCTTCTGCATCAGCTGGCTCAATTAAAGCTTTTTTAGATGAAGAGAATTGTTTAAATCCATTATCCCAAAAATCTAAAGCTACAATACCTTTTGCAGTAACCATATCTTTAAGTTTTTCTCCTACTGGTCCATCTTGAACTCTATGTAAGTGATCAATATCTTTAAAAAGAAATGGTAAGTCAAATAATGCTAAGTTTGGTACGATTTTACCAAATTTAGAAAAAGATGGTGCTGCCATTTGAACTGAGTTTAATCTTAATGCTTTAACAACTGCATTATCATTATATAACTGCGATGATGGGTAAACTTGAACATCAATTTTCCCCCCTGATAATTCTTCAAGTCTTTTTTCAAAGAAATCTGCCGCTTTACCCTTTGGTGTGTTAGCACTTACAACGTGTGAGAATTTTAGTGTATATTCTGCTGCTAACCCAGATGTAGCAACTACTGCTGCTGCAACTGCTCCAATCATAAATTTTTTCATTTTCACTCCTTAAGTTATATGGTTATGAAAAAAGTATAATTAAAAGTTGTGTAGAAAGTATGTCAAAAAGTGTAAATTTTCAAAAAAAACTAGAGTAAAATAGCATTAGAATAGCATTTTGCGATTTAAAATTTAAAATATTATTTTTAAGTTTAGTTTAAGTAACTGAATTGTCATTAACCACATTTTAAACATTTTTTAGATACTATGTGTGACTTTATCAGGAATATAAAGAGTTATATTATAAAAGGATAATAATGGGATGTAATTTAGATTTACTTACTTCTTCTAAAGACAACTGTGGTTTTGGTCTAGTTGCTGATTTGAAAAACAGACCAAGTCATGAAAATTTAGAGGATGCTATCACATCGCTTGAGCGAATGATGCACAGAGGTGCAGTGGCAGCAGATGGAAAAACTGGAGATGGTTCAGGGCTTCTACTTTCAATGCCAAATAAATTTATGAGAAAAATAGCTAATGAAAATGGTGTTGATTTACCAGAAAAATACGCAGTAGCTATGATTTTTGCAAAAGATTTAGAAGATATTGATACTTTTAATGATTATTGTGAAGAAAACGATTTAAAAGTATTATTTACTAGAAAAGTGCCAGTTGATACTGATGCATTAGGGCAACAAGCACTTGAAAGTTTACCACATATTGTTCAAGTATTTGTAAGTGCGAACGCTTTAATGTCTTCTAAAAGATTTGAAGCTATGTTATATCTTACAAGAAAAGAGTGCGAACACAAATTAATAGACAAGAAAGATTTTTATATTCCTACGTTTTCGTCAAAAGTGATTGCATATAAAGGGCTTATTATGCCTACGCATATTAAGCATTTCTATATTGATTTAAGAGATGAAGATTTCCAAATCTCTTTTGCACTATTTCACCAAAGATTTTCAACAAATACTTTACCTCAATGGAGATTGGCTCAACCATTTAGAGCAATTGCCCATAATGGTGAAATTAACTCAGTTGAAGGTAATAGGGTAAATGTTCAAATAAAATCTGAACAAATTGAATCTGAAGTTTTTACTTCTGAAGAGATTGATAGATTATTACCAATTTTACAACCAAGTGGTTCAGACTCTGCATCACTAGATAATATGTTTGAATTTTTATTAGCAAATGGATTTGACTTTTTCAAAGCTGCAAGAAGCTTAATTCCTGCACCATGGCAAAATGCGCCACATATGGATTCAGATTTAAGAGCATTTTACGAGTATACATCAACAGCGATGGAAGCATGGGATGGACCTGCTGCTGTTTCATTAACAGATGGAAGACATATTGGATGTTTGATTGATAGAAATGGTTTAAGACCAGCAAAATATGTAATTACAAAAAATCATAAAATATATATCACTTCTGAATATGGTACTGTAACAATAGATGAAGACAATATTAGTGAAAGAGGAAGATTACAATCAGGAGAGATGATCGGTCTTGATTTAAAACATGGGAAAGTTTTAAAGCAAGATGATATTAACGACTATTTAAAATCTTCTCAAAACTATGGTAAATGGTTAAACCATGATATGGAATATTTACAAGAGTATATTGATGAATCATTTTTAGATACAAGTGCATATAGATTTGATGATGTTGAAAAGAGACAAAAATATTTTAATATTACATATGAAGTAATTGACCAAATCATTGAGCCAATGGCAAAAGATGGGAAAGAACCAGTTGGGTCTATGGGTGATGATACTCCATTAGCATGTTTTTCTAATGTAAATAGAAACTTTACAGACTTTTTTAGACAAAAGTTTGCACAAGTAACGAATCCTCCAATTGACCCATATAGAGAAAAGATTGTAATGTCTTTAGAAACAGGTTTTGGTCATATACATAATATTTTAGATGAAAAACCAGAATATGCAAAAAGATTAAAAGTTGCAAGTCCAATTTTAATGAAAGAAAAATTTGATGTTTTAAGATCATTTGGTGAGCCTACATCTCCAAGATATGATGAATACTACAAAAACAGAATTTTTAGTACAGCATTTAAAAAAGATTTAAAAAAATCATTAGAAAAATTAGCTTCTTATGTTGTAAAAGCAGTTAAAGAGGATAATGTTTCAGTTGTAATTTTAGATGATAAAGATGTAAGTGAAAATAGTAAACTTATCCCAATGGCTATGGCTGTAGGATATATTAATGAAACATTAATTAAAGAAAAAATCAGACACAACGTATCAATTGTAGCTCAAACAGGTGAAGTTTATGACCCACATATGGCTGCAGTTTTAATAGGATATGGTGCTACAGCTATTTGTCCTTATATGATGTATACATCAACAGTTGCTTTATATGAAAGAAAAGAGATTTCTAAATATGAGATGCAAAGACTTCTAAAAAATACTCAAAAAGCTATGAATGCAGGACTACTTAAAATTATGTCTAAAATGGGTATTTCTACGATTGCATCATACAGAAACTCAAGATTATTTGATATTATTGGTTTAAGTGATGAGATTGTAAATGATTGTTTTGCAGGTTCACATTCAGATTTAGCTGGATTAACATATGAAGATATTGAAGCTAGAATTGAAAAACAACATTTTAATGCTTATTTTGATGATAAACATATGTTCCCATTAGATTTAGGTGGTTTCTATAAGTATACAAATGGTGGTGAATACCACGATTATGGACCAGCAACAACTAATGCGATGCATAATAAAAAAGCAGCAAATAAAGAAGATATTTCTGATTTTGATACATTAAGAGACCTTGTTGCAAACAGAGATAAAAAATTTATTAGAGATTTCTTTGAATTTAATTCAGATAGAGAAGCTATTGATGTATCTGAAGTTGAATCAATAGAAGATATCTTCAAAAGATTTGCAACAGCAGCTATGTCATGTGGTTCAATTTCTCCTGAAGCTCATGAAGCTATGGCAATGGCTATGAATACAATTGGTGGTATGAGTAACTCTGGTGAGGGTGGTGAAGACCCAGCTAGATTTGGAACATTAAAAAATTCTAAAATTAAACAAGTTGCTTCTGGTAGATTTGGTGTAACTCCAGGATATTTAAGAAGTGCAGAAGAGATTCAAATTAAAGTTGCACAAGGTGCTAAACCAGGTGAGGGTGGTCAATTACCAGGTCACAAAGTTACAGCACTAATTGCAAGCTTAAGACATACTGTTGAAGGTGTTACACTTATTTCACCTCCACCACACCATGATATCTATTCTATTGAAGATTTAGCTCAATTAATTTTTGACTTAAAACAAATTAATCCTGAAGCTAAAATTACTGTAAAACTTGTATCAACTATTGGTGTTGGAACAATTGCAGCAGGTGTTGCAAAAGCATATGCTGATAGAATTGTAATTTCAGGTGCTGATGGTGGTACTGGAGCTGCTCCTTTAACATCTATCAAACACACTGGTAATCCATGGGAAATGGGACTTTCTGAAGCACACAATGCTTTAAAAGCTAATCACTTAAGAGAGTTCGTTCATGTTCAAACAGATGGTGGTTTAAAAACTGGTCTTGATGTTGTAAAAGCAGCTATGCTTGGAGCTGAATCTTATGCATTTGGTACTGCTGCATTAACACTACTTGGATGTAAGATTTTAAGAATTTGTCATACAAATAAATGTTCTGTTGGGGTTGCTACTCAAGATGAAGATTTAAGAGAACACTTTGCTGGAACAGTTGAAAGATTAATCTCTTACTTTAACTTTATTGCCCAAGATGTTAGAAATATTCTGGCTTCTTTAGGATACAAAACAATTGAAGAGATTGTTGGTAGAAGTGATTTATTAAAAGTAATTGATGATAAATTTGCACAAAAATTTGATTTCCAAAATGTTCTTAGAAGAATTGATGGAATTGATACTTGTCAAAAACCAACTAATAAACCATTTGATTCTAATGACTTTGAAAAAGAGTTATTGAAAAAAGTTCATAGAACTATTGAAAACCCAAAAACTCCAATAAAAGTTAAAGAGACTATCTCTAACTTAAATAGATCATTTGGTACATTAATTTCTGGTGAAATTGCAAAATACTATGGAGATGCTGGATTACCTGATGGTTCTATCAATATCTTCTTAAAAGGTATTGCGGGGCAATCTTTTGGGGCATTATTATCAAAAGGGATGAATTTATACCTTGATGGTGCAGCAAATGACTATGTTGGTAAAGGTATGAATGGTGGTAAAATCATTATCAATACTCCTCACCAAGGTCCTGAATTTGCTGGAGCTGGTAATACTTGTTTATATGGTGCTACTGGTGGTAAACTATTTGTAAGAGCTGCTGTTGGTGAGAGATTTGGAGTTAGAAACTCTGGATGTACTGCAGTAGTTGAAGGTACTGGAGATAACGCTTGTGAATATATGACAGGTGGTATTGTAGTTATTCTTGGTAATACAGGTATTAACTTTGGTGCAGGTATGACTGGTGGTTTATCATTTGTTTATGACCCTGAAAAACACTTTGTTGATAAAATGAACCAAGAGTTAATTGAAGCAGTTAGAATCGATACAGATGATACTGAAAGAGAAAGACTTTATTTAAAAAGATTATTGATGGAATATTTAAATGAAACTGAGTCTACTTTAGCAGAATCAATTTTAGAAAACTTTAGAGCAGAAATTAGAGATTTCTGGATGGTTAAACCAAAAAATATGACGGTGTTACCTCTAAATCCAGAGGAAGGAGACTAGGATGTTAAATTTTACTAAATTTGAAAGAATCAATCCAGAAAAAAGAGATGTTTTACAAAGATTAAAAGATTATAATGAAGTATATCAAGTATTTGAAAAACACAGAGCTAGAGAGCAAGCTGATAGATGTATGCAATGTGGTGACCCATATTGTCATACAGGTTGTCCATTAAGCAATTTTATTCCTGCATGGTTAAAGCAAACTTCTGAAAAAAATATGGAATTAGCATTTGCTTTATCAAATGAAACTTCTCCTTTCCCTGAAATCTTAGGAAGAATTTGTCCTCAAGATTCATTATGTGAGGGTGCATGTTCATTAAATACAGGACATGGAGCTGTATCAATTGGTGCAGTTGAAACTCATTTAAATGAAAGAGCATTTGAACATGGTATGAAACCTAGATTTACTGATAAAAAATTAGGTTTTAAAGTAGCAGTTATTGGTTCTGGACCTTCTGGAATTTCTGCAGCAACTTTCCTTCTTAGACGAGGATTTGATGTTGAGATGTTTGAAAGAGAAGATAGAGCTGGTGGACTTTTAATGTATGGAATCCCTGGTTTTAAACTTGATAAAACTACAGTTGATAGAAGAATTAATTGGTTACTTGAAGCTGGAATGAAATTACATTTAAATTGTGAAATAGGAAAAGATAAAGAGGTTTCTGAACTTGAAAAAGAGTTTGATGCTATTTATCTTGGAATTGGAGCAAAAGCAGGTAGATTTGCTAGAATAGATGGTGAAGATGCATCAAATGTTCATTTAGCAATGGACTTTTTAACTGGTATTCAAAAAAGAAATCTTAACAACAAAGTTGGTGAAGGTTTTATTGATGTTAAAGATAAAAACGTAGTTGTAATTGGTGGTGGAGATACTGCAATGGACTGTGTTAGATCATCAGTTAGAGAAGGTGCGGCAAGTGTTAAATGTCTTTATAGAAGAGATGAAGCTAATATGCCAGGGAGCAAAAAAGAGGTTGTTAATGCTAAAGAAGAGGGTGTTGAATTTGTATTTAATGTAAGCCCTAATAAAATCATCAAAGATGGTGATAAAGCAGTTTCAATTGAATTATTACAAACAGGACTTTCAGAACCAGATGAATCTGGAAGACAAAGAGTTGAAATAATTGAAGGTAGTGAATATACTGAAGATGTAGATGTAATCATATTTGCATTAGGTTTCTCTCCTGAAGCTCCTGCATTCTTAAAAGAGTTAAATGTAGAATTAAACTCTTGGGGAGGAGTTGTAACAAAAGATTATCAAACTTCAAATAAAAAAGTTTATGCAGGTGGAGATTGTCAAAGAGGTGCTCACCTTGCAGTTACTGCTGCGTTAGATGGTAGAGAAGCTGCTAAAAAAATAGTTGAAACACTATCTTAGTCTGTTATGAACTTTGATTATAACGCGTTTACAAATGCAGTTATAAAAGCTAATAAGGAGCTTTATGGGTATATTAATACTCATATGACTCCTTTAGACTTGGAACCTTCAAATACTATAGGATTTGGAGGAGATAACTCTTTAAATATAGATTTAAAAGCTGAAAAAATATTTATTAAACATCTTCAAAAATTTGGAGACATTTATTCAGAAGAGATAGGTCACATATCTTCAAACTCAAATGTAAAAATTGTAATTGATCCAATCGATGGAAGTCATAACTTTCAAAGCTCTTTACCTTATTATGGTTCTTCTATTGCTTTATTTATAGATGATGAAAGTAAAGCAGGATATGTAACTAATTTAGTTAATGCAAGTATGATTTATAGAGTTGATAAGGGTATAAAAGAGATTTCATTAATAAATGAAGATGAAATTACCTTTCAAAAAATTTCTAATCCTTCAATTGGAATATTTGAAAGGGCTTATGCTTATCCAAATATTTGTAAAAATTTATATGAAAATAGATTAAAATTTAGAAGTCCTGGTGCTGCTGCACTATCTTTGGCAAATGCAAGAAATTTTAATTTTGTTATTTTTGCAGGTAAATTAAGAGAGTTTGATATAGCTGCTGCAAACCATATAAATTGTGACCTTTTTACCTATCAGGATAGTGATTTCTTAATTGTTTCTAAAAATGAGCAAAATTTGTTACAAATTAAAGGAATTATTAAGAATAATAGGCTATAACTCCAAATAATATTTTACGAGGAAAGAGGATCTATGTCTTTAATAATTACTGATGAATGTATTGCATGCGATGCATGTAGGGAAGAGTGTCCTAACTATGCAATTGAAGAGGGTGATCCTATTTATATAATTGATCCTGATAGATGTACAGAATGTGTTGGTCATTTTGAAGAGCCAGCTTGTGTTGAAGTATGTCCAGTTGATTGTATTATAGTTGATCCAGACAACCAAGAAACAATGGAAGAGTTACAATTTAAATACGAGCAATTACAAGAAGAAGAAGCTTAATGGCTAAGGTAACAACTATAATTGACATTGGGTCTAACTCAATGCGTATGGTTGTGCTTGAAAAAAGTAGTCGTTTTGCTTTTAATCTTATAAATGAAACAAAAGCAAGAGTTAAAATATCTGAAGGTTGTTACGAAAATGGTGGCAATCTTCAAGAACTTCCAATGCAAAGAGCATTTAACTCTTTAGAATCTTTTTTAAGTATTTCAAAATCTTTAAAATCTAGAAAAATTATCTGTGTTGCAACTTCAGCATTAAGGGATGCTCCTAATTCAAATCTTTTTTTAAAAAAAGTTAGAAATGAGTTGGGTTTAAATATTAAAATCATAAATGGTGTAAAAGAAGCCTACTATGGTGGTGTTGCAACTATGAATTTAATTTATGAGGAAGAGTTTATCACTGTAGATATAGGTGGTGGCTCAACTGAGTTTGCAATAGTAAGAAATGGGCAAATAGAAAAATGTATCTCTTTAGATGTAGGTACAGTAAGACTTAATGAACTTTTCTTCTCTAAAGGTAATATAGAAGGTGCGAAAGAGTATCTTTTAGAAAAATTAAAAGAGGTACTTGAGTGTGGTCATGAAATTCCTTCAACAGTTGTTGGTATTGGTGGAAGTATAAGGGCTTTAAGTAAGGTTATAATCTCCAAAACTCATTATCCTCTTGATATTTTACATGGCTTTACTTATTGTGTTGATTTAAATAGACATATCTTAGAGCAAATTGTAAATGCAAAAAACAGCAATACGTTAAAACATATAGGTATAAAAAAAGATAGGTTTGATACTATAAAAGAGGGTACTTTTATATTTAAAACTATTTTAGATGAGTTAAATATAAAAAGAGTGGTTACTTCTGGGGCTGGTGTTAGAGAAGGTGTATATTTAACTGATTTATTAAGAAACTCAAATAATAAATTTCCAGCTAATTTTAATGTAAGTGTTAAAAGTTTACTTGATAGATTTCAAATTGATGAAAAACAAAGTGCTTATCTTGGAAGAAATGCTAGAGAAATATTTGATGTTTTAAAACCTTTACATGAATTAGATGATAAATATAGACATCTTTTAGTTATTGCATCAAAATTAAATTCACTTGGTACTACATTAAACTTTTATAAATCAAATGATAATACTTTTGATTTTATACTTAGTGGTTTAAATTATGGCTTTTTACATTCAAGTAGAGTAACTATTGCTCACACAATTAAGTTTTCTAAAAAATCACTTCCTCAAAAAAGAGATTTAAAACATTTTGAATCACTACTACCTCCTATAGAAAAAATGCAGTGGTTATCTTTTATGATAAGTTTAAACTTAACATTAAATCAAGATATGTCCATGCCAAAACTAAACTATAAGCTAAAAGATAATAAACTAAAGATATGTTTTGAAAAATCAATTTTTCTTATAGAAAATGAAATAGCAAAACTAGAATCTCCCAAAGGACTTAAGGTTAAACTTTCATGCTAGAAAAGATTCTTTACAGACTCTTTTTAATTTTTGTTAAATTTATGCAAATTCTTCCTAAAAAATTAAGAAGAGGATTCTTTTTTATTTTATCTAGAGTTGTATACTTTTTTGCAAGGGGTACTAACAAAATTATCAAAGCTAATTTAGATTTAGTTTTTGATAAAAAACTTTCAAATGAAGAGATAAAAGAGATTCAAAAATACTCTTATTTCAATATGACTTTATGGGTTTTATCTCAAATAGAAAATCTAACAATTACAGATGAAGAACTTAAAAGTGATGTAGAGATTGAAGGTGTAGAGATAATTAAAAAACTTCAAGAGGAAGGTCATCCTATTATTATGATATCAGCTCATTTTGGAAATATGGAAGTTTTAGGGTGCTATTTTAATAAGTTTGTTTCACCAATGGTACAAGTTGCTAGGGAATCAAACTTTAAAGAAATCGATAAATTTATAACAAAATCTAGGGAAAGTTCTGGAGCTAAAATTATTTTTAGAAAAGGAGCGGTAAAGCAACTTTTCAAAGCACTTAGTAAAAAAAAGATAATCTCTCTTATAATTGATCAAAAAGCGAGTCTTAAAGATAGCTCAGTTATAAGATTTCTTGGGAAAAAAGCAAATCAGTCTTCTACTTCAGCTGTATTACAAAGAAAATTTCAAGCATATGTAATTCCCTTTGCAATATTTAATAAAGATGATTATAAATATAAAATTAAAATTTATGAACCAATTAAACCAATTAAAACTGATGATGATAAAGATGATATTGAAAAACTAGCTCAATTACATGCTAATGCAATATCTGATATAATAAAAACTGATCCAAAACAATGGTTTTGGCCCCACAAAAGATTTAAAAATTATTATAAAGAGATTTATGAAAAGAATTCTAATAATTAGTGATGGAAAGCCAGGTCATTTAAATCAATCTATTGCTTTTTGTAAAATAAAAAATATTAGTTATGATATCTTAGAAGTAAAATTTTGTTCAAAAATTGCTAAAATTTTTTCATATGTTTTTGATAAATTCTCTTTTTATACAGATGATTTATTTTTAAGCCACAAAAAATTTAATTATGAGTTTTATGATGCAGTTGTTAGTACTGGATCAGGAACTTATTATTTTAATAAATATATCTCAAAAAAATACAATATAAAATCTATTGCTTTAATGCTTCCAAAATCATATAGATATAGTGACTTTGATTATATAGTTGCACAAAGTCATGATAATCCACCAAAATTGGAAAATATTATAGAAATCCCTTTGAATCTATCATATTCAATTCCTAAAAATATTTTAAAAAAAGAAAGTAATAAAAAGGCAATTGGAATAATAATTGGTGGAGATAATAAAATATTTAAAATGGAGTTTGAAAAAATAAAAAGTGCATTGGATGAAATATTTTTAAAATATCCAAAGCATTTAAAATATATTACAACTTCAAGAAGAACACCAAAACAAATTGATGATTTAATTGAGAATTATAAGTTTGATTATAAACTAATATTTTCAAAAGAACAAAATATTAATCCAATACCTGATTTTTTGGCTCTTTGTGAGGAACTTTATATTACAATAGATTCAACATCAATGCTAAGTGAAGCAAAAGCAAATAGTGAAGCAAATATCAATATTATTAAATTAGATTCAAAAGAAGAGAATACAAAATTTCACAGCTTAGCTGATTTAGTAAAAAATACAAAAGAAAAAATAGATTTAAAAAAATTTCTTGATAAAGTTAATATTTAATATGTTCTTTTAATAATCTTGTATACAAAAATGAACCTTTTTCATTTAAATGGTCTTCATCAACAAAATAAATATCTTCAGAGTTATTAAAGTTAAGCTTTTTAAAATCAATATATATTGCACCCATTGAAGTGAATTCTTTAGTATATCTTTCCCATCTATTTGAGTCTAATACTTCAAACATTTTTTTATTGTATTTATATGTCACAGGAGTTCTAACTAGATAAACTTTTATATTTTTCTTTATTAAGTTTTCAATAAATTTTATATAATTAATTGAATAGTTCGATTTTTCGAAGTTTTTTAAATTTCCATGAATATTAATTCTTTCTTCAACTCTTTTTTCTTTTTCTCTGATTGACCAATTAGGCCATAAATCTTCTTTTTTATTATTTTTAATATAATCTTGAATTTCTTCTTTTACTGGCAGAATATTGAATAGAGGTTGATACATAATATTGAAAGTTTTAGAAATATCTTTAAATATAGGAGAATAATTTTGTTGTCTATATGTTGAAAAATCATGGGGTTCTAATGGTAAAATAATCATTTTTAAATCATTGTTATCATAAACAGAATTTACAGCGTCTTGTATCATTGGAAGAGATGAACCTCCAATAGAAAGATTATAACAATTTTTTAAATTATTTCTAAATCCATTTTGAAGGTGAGAATCTCCCATTATTAAACATTGAATATTTGATTTTCTTGATGCAATTAATGCATTTGTAAATACTAGTTTTTCGCTAATAGTATAAATATATGTTTCGATTATAAAAAAAATTGAAAGGGGTAGTAAAATTATTGAATAAGTAAAATATTTGTATTTCATAAATATCCTAGAAATTAAAATATAAAAAGTCTGATGTTTTAGAAAAAGAAAAAATTGAATAGATAAATATTATGATTGTAAATATCCATAAATGAAACTGCGCTTTAAAAAGAGTTTTGTATTGATTTGAGTTCTTTAAAAATAAAACTATCAATATTGATGAAAATATAAACCAAGTAGTATTATCTTTTCCTGAAATATTTTCATATACTCTACTGAATTCTACACCCCATTCATTCAAAAAACCAACTTTTCTTTCCCATTTTTCAGGTAAAATAATATTGTCTAAACTAAACATAGAACTTAATACTTTAATAGCATCATCCCATTCTTTAGCTCTAAAAAATACCCATGCTATATTTACAAAGTTAAATGTTATTATCCATGCTATCATTTTAGGTAGCTTGAATCCTATTGTTTGCCATAGTCTATGAACTGCTAATGCAACTCCGTGTAGAAATCCCCAAAAGATAAATGTCCATCCAGCACCATGCCAAAAACCACCTATGACAAATGTTGCTAATAAGTTAACATAAGTTCTTGTTGGTCCTTTTCTATTCCCACCTAATGGAATATAAATATAATCTCTTAAAAACCTAGATAATGTAATATGCCATCTTCTCCAAAAATCTTGAATATCCAAAGCTTTATATGGAGAGTTAAAGTTTATTGGTAATTTTATATTAAATAAAAGAGCAATACCTATAGCCATATCTGTATAACCTGAAAAGTCAAAATATAATTGGAAAGTATAAGATAGTGATGTTGCCCATGCTTCAAAAAAATTCAAAGTTTGTGCTACATCAAATCCAGTATTTGCCCATACTGCAAAAGTATCAGCAATAATAACTTTTTTAAATAATCCCATAGAAAATATAAAAATACCTAAAGCTATATTTTTATAGTTTTTTATTTTATTTTTAATATTTGCAAATTGAGGCATCATCTCTTTATGATGAACAATTGGTCCTGCTATAAGTTGTGGGAAAAAAGTTACAAATAAAGCATAATTTAGAAAATCATATTCTTTAGTCTCTTTTCTATAACTATCAACTAAATAAGCTATTTGTTGGAAAGTAAAGAATGAAATTGCTAATGGTAGCAGTAGATGTAATAATTCTATATCAGATCCAGCAAATAAATTAAAATTTTCTATAAAGAAATCTGCATATTTAAAGTATCCAAGTAATGCTACATTACAAATAATACCAAATATTAAAATAGATTTTTTAGAAAATGTTTTTTTATTTTTTTTAATATCATATTTAGAAAGGGTAGTCCCAATTACATAATTAAAAAGCATAGATGCTAATATAATTGGCAGATATTTAATTTCCCAATAAGAATAAAAAAATAATGAAGAGAATACTAAGAATCCTTTAGCTACTTCAGTTAGCCTTTTACTATTTAAATAAAAATATATAAAAAAAGTTATTGGTAAAAAGATAAATATAAATTCATAACTATTGAATAGCAATAAAATCCTTAAGCTTTAAATTGGCGATTCTGGAAAAATATTATATCTAAAAATGTTTTAGATATAATATGCATAGTTTTAGATATTTATTAAGTTTTTGAATATTTAATATTAGAAATTATAAAAAATAAGGATATGTTTTCTTGAAAATACTAGTAACAGGAACAGCAGGATTTATTGGGTATCACCTGGCTTTAAAACTTTTAGAAAGAGGTGATGAAGTAATAGGACTTGATAATATAAATAACTATTATGATGTAAATTTAAAATATGCAAGATTAGAAGAACTTGGTATAAAAAAAGAAGAGATTTCTTCTAATAAACTTGTAAGTAGTACAAAATATCCAAAACATAAATTTATAAAAATGGATTTAGCTAATACCAATGATATAAATGCATTGTTTGAAATTGAGAAGTTTGATGCAGTTTGTAACCTTGCAGCACAAGCAGGAGTTAGATACTCAATAGAAAATCCCCATGCTTATATAGACTCAAATATAAAAGGATTTATGAATATTCTTGAAGCTTGTAGACATAATGAAGTAAAAAATTTATCTTATGCTAGTTCTTCTTCTGTATATGGATTAAATAAATCTCAACCATTTAAAACAAGTGATCATACAGATCACCCAGTGTCATTATACGCAGCAACTAAAAAATCAAATGAGATGATGGCTCATACATATGCACATCTTTATGGAATTCAATGTACAGGATTAAGATTTTTTACAGTATATGGACCATGGGGAAGACCAGATATGGCACCAATGCTTTTTGCAGATGCAATATTAAATGATAGAGCAATAAAAGTATTTAATCATGGAAATATGAGTAGAGATTTTACTTATGTAGAAGATATAGTAGATGGAATCATAAAAGTAATAGATAATCCAGCTTCTTCTTCAAAAGATTTTAATGCAGAAAATCCAAGTCCAGATATTTCAAGTGCTCCTTATAGAGTTTATAATATAGGGAATAATGCACCAGTATCTTTAATGGAGTTTATAGAGACATTAGAAGATAAACTTCAAATAGAAGCAAAAAAGAATTTTATGGATATGCAAGCAGGAGATGTAGTATCAACATATGCAGATACAAATGATTTAATCGAAGATTTTGATTATAAGCCAGATACAAAACTTGCGGATGGTATTGAGCAGTTTGTTGTTTGGTATAAAGAATTTTATAGGTAATTGTAAAGAAAGGTCATTTATTTTATGAAAATTGTGCAGTTACTTCCAGAACTAAATGAAGGTGGAGTTGAACGAGGTGTAGTTGAACTTAATCGTGAATATGTAAAAGAAGGTTTAGACTCTTTTGTTATTAGTGCTGGTGGTAAACTTGAAAATAAAATAGAAGAAGATGGTGGAACTCATATAAAATTTGATGTGTGTTCCAAAAACATTTTTACAATATTTTCTCGTGTAAGTAAGTTAAAAAAGATTTTAACAGAGATAAATCCTGACATAATTCATGTACGAAGTAGAGTTCCCGCTTGGCTTGTTTTTTTAGCTAATAAATCACTGGGCTTTAAAATAGTAAGTACAGTTCATGGTTTTAATAGTGTTGGATTTTATAGTTCTATTATGCAAAAAGCGGATGCTGTGATATGCGTAAGTAATAGTATAAAAGAATATATTCAAAAAAATTACAACACTAATGAAAATAAAATTACAGTTATTCCAAGGGGAATTGATTTAGAAGTTTTTAATCCACAAAATATTGATAAAGATTTCATTGAAAATTTTAAAATAAAGTATAGATTAGAAGATAAATTTATAGTTACAAGTGTTGGAAGAGTAACACAGCTTAAAGACTATGAAACTTTTATAAAAGCTATAAGTTTGGTAAAAAATGATAAACCAAATATTGTTGGTCTTATTGTTGGTGGGGTAAGAAGTGATAAAGAGGAATATTTGAATTCTTTAAAAAAATTCATAAAAGAACAAAATTTAAAAGAGAATATTCTTTTTACGGGAAGTCAAAATAAGATAGCTGAAATATATGACTTAAGTGATGTAGTTGTAAGCTCTTCAAAAAAACCAGAAAGCTTTGGAAGATCAGTTGCTGAAGCAATAGCCTTGAATACTCCTGTAATTGCAACTAATCATGGTGGAGTAAAAGATATTATTAGAGAGAATATAAATGGCTTTTACTTTGAAGTTGGAGATGAAAAAAAATTGTGTGAAAATATATTAAAAGCTCAAACTTTAAAGTTTGATGGTTTTGAATATATTAGTAAAACATTTTCTTTAAAAAACATGTTAGAAAAAACGATCGAAGTTTATAATAAGGTTCTTTAAATTGGAATATATTTTAATAATCATAGTTTTTATAGTTTTATATTATTCTTATAGATATGCATGGTGGACTAAAACAGTAGACTTATCTTATCCAAGAATTTTGATGTATCATATGGTAAGTAAACACAAAAAAAATACAAAATTTAATGGACTTAGAGTTGATCCAATAGAATTTGAAAAACAAATTAAATATTTATATGAAAATGATTGGACATTTTTTACTATAGGTGAACTTATAGAAAAAAAAGATAATTTACCTCAAAAATCAGTTGCTATAACTTTTGACGATGGATATGAAGATAACTTCACAAATGCCTTTCCTATATTGAAAAAATATAATGCTAAAGCGACAATATATCTTGTAATAGATAGACATGATAGAGAATGGTCATCAAAAAGAAAAAAGAAAAATAATGATGGTGAATTGAAAGATGAACCAAAATTAAGTGATAATCAAATAAAAAAATTAATAGAGTCTGGTCTAATTGAAATTGGTTCACATACAATGACACATGATAATTTACCCACACTAAAAGAAGAACAAAAATTAAATGAGATTAGAGAGTCTAAAAAAAATATTGAAGAAAGTTTCAATATTGAGTGTAAATCATTTTGTTATCCTTTTGGTTTATATGATAATTTAGATATACAATTAGTAAAAAATAGCGGATATACAAATGCAACAACTACACAAAAAGGTATTGATAATATAAATGATGATAATATTTACGAATTAAAAAGAATAACAATTAGTGGTAAAGACAATATGAGCGCATTTAAAATAAAGCTAAGAAGAGGGCTTAGAGGATTAAAAAAGTGAAAATATGCCAAGTTTTAGCTGGAAATGAAGATGGTGGTTTAGAAAAACATACAATTGAATTATCAAAACAACTTAAAAAAAGAGGTTTTGACGTAAGTGTAATAGCTCACAAAGATTTTACTCCACATTTTAAAGATATAAATTTTATTCCTCTTGATTTATCTAAAGGGCGAAACAATTTTTTTATTCTATATAAGCTTTTTAAAATTTTAAAAAAAGAAAAATTTGATATAGTTCATACACAAGCAAATAAAGCTACAGATATGGTGAATAAAATAAGAGCTTTCATAAATGATATAAAAGTTGTATCAACTTTACATAATTATAAATCTAATTTAAAAGCTTTTGAAAAAAGTGATTATGCTATAACTGTGTCTGATAAAATTTCTGAAAATTTAAAAAATCCAAATAAAGTGACAATTTATAATGGAATTAATTTTGATAATTCATTAAATCTTTATTTAGACTTATATAAAAGATATAATATTCAAAGAGACAAATTTATAATTTGTAGTGTTGCAAGGTTTACAAAGGTTAAAAGATTTGAGCTTTTAGTAGAAGCAATGAAAAGTTTAGATATTCATCTACTATTGGTTGGTGATGGAACAGAGTCAGATAATTTAAAATTATTAGCATCAAGATTAAATGTTGATTTAAAAATTACATTTACAGGTGCTTTAGATAATATAGAAGTTAAAAAAATAATTTCAAACTCATCACTTTTTGTAATGAGTTCAGATAATGAAGGTTTTCCTTATACTTTTGTTGAAACAATGTTTTGTAAAACACCTTTTATCTCTACTCCTGTATCTGATATGAAAAAACTTTTAGGAGAAAAATACATTATTCAATTCAATAATTTAAATGATATTGTTGATAAGGTTAATTATGTGCAAAATAACTATAAAAATGTAGTAGATGATTTTAAAGAAAAATTTGAGTTTGCTGAAAAAAATTTTACTATTGATAATATGGTGAATGAAACAATTAAAGTTTACAAAGGATTAAAAAGTGAGTAAAAAAATTCTTGCATTAGGAGATTGTAATACAGAAGGTGATGTTCACTTTCGAAATAATGCTTTTCCAGAGCGTTTTGCAAAACAAATAGATTTTGAATGTATTAATTGTGGATACACTATGAGTACTACTAAAGAAATGATTAATTTTTACAATGACAATATATCTGAAGAGATTGATGTTATTTTAATTCAATATGGTTTGGTAGATTCATGGAGAACATTTAAATATTCACCTTATGTTTTATATTATCCAGATAGTTTTTTTAGGAAACTTGGAAGAAAAATTATAAAAAAATATAAGAAAATTGCAAGATCCTTAGGTTTAAATACTCTTTTTGGTAGTAAGTTTTCTGTTTCTCCTGAAGAGTATAAAAGAAATATAGAAAAGATAGTAAATGATTCTAAAGATAAACTTGTTTTTTTAATAGATACAATTCCTAACAAAGATTTAAAAAGAAATATTTATATAAAACAATATAATTCAATATTAGATGAAATTTCAACAAATAATAAAAATTGTCATAAAGTAAATTTATATGATGAATTTGAAAAAAATTTAGATAATTTTTACTTAGATGAAACCCATATAAATGATAAAGGTTATGATCTAATTGCAAAAAGATTAAATGAAAAGTATCAAGAATGTTAAATGTAATTCTAGTTACTGATAAAAAAGCAGGTCATGAATCTATATCTAGGGGTTTACTAAGCTATATTCAAAAAAAACATGATTTAAAAATTAATGAAGTTTATGCAAAAAGAAGAATAAAGGTCTTGATGAAAATAGGAGTTTATTTAGTTAACTTTTTACCTTTAAATAAAGCAATAATTTCTATTTTAATAAAAATATTGTATAAAAATATTGAAATTGATAAATCAAAAGAATATAATTTTTTAATTTCAACAGGTGGAGATACTGCATTACTGAATATATTGATTTCAAAATATTTTAATATCCCAAATTTTTATTGTAGTTCTTTACGAGGATTAAAACCCAATCATTTTACAAATATAGTTTCTATCATTGATAATGGCTTTAAAAATGAAATTCTTGTTGATATTGCTCCTATAAATATTGATATAGAAGAGAAAGAATTACCTGGAAAGTTTTTTTCAATTTTGATTGGTGGTGCTACAAAGAATTACAATTTTACAAATGATGAATTTTATACTATTGTAGAAAAATTAACTTTTTTAGCTGAAAAGAAAAATTTTAAGATATTTCTAACTACCTCAAGAAGGACACCTATAGAGGTAGAAACTAAAATTAAATTATTAGTGTCTCAGAAAAAAGAACTTTTTGAAAAGGCAGTTTTTTATAATGAAAAACCTGAAAAAGTTGTAAAATATTTTTTAAAAAACTCTGATGTAGTATTTTGTACAGAAGATAGTGGAAGTATGATTACTGAGTCAGTTCTTTCTAAAAAGAAAGTATATTCAATATTTTCTAAAAATAAAAATCTTGATAAAATTTTCACTATCTTTATGAATAATTTAACAAAAAAGAAATATTTAGTTTCTTTGAGTGTAGAAGATATTGATAATTTAACTTTAGATGAAAAGTTTAATGAAATAGATTATTCGCCAGCTCAACGAGTTTATGATGAAATTAAAAAGGTAATTTGTAAGTGAAAAAGAATATTGCAATTGTTATAACTGATCTTAAAGGTAGTGGTGCACAAAAGTCAGTTTTAAATAGAGCTAAAATACTAGAAAAAAATGGTCATAATATTTATATGTTTTTAATAGAAGATTCTAAAAGCTATGATGTGTCAGAGTTTAACTTTCCTATAATTTCATTAACTAAATATAGAAATACATTTAAAGTCTTTGGTAAAATTGGTGATTATATTTATATGAAAATTTTAGAAAGAGAAATGAGAAAAACAAATGTAAATTTTGATATAGTTTTTTCACATTTACCAAGAGCTGATAGAGTTGTTAAATTACTAAAACATAATAATAAATATTTTACAATTCATATGTCTTTGAAAGCTGAACTAGAAAGATTTAGTAAAAAAAGAGCAACTAAAAAGTTAAAACTTTATAGATTTCTCTATAAAAATGAAAAACTTATTACTGTATCAGAGGCAATGATTGAAGACTTTAAAGATTTAAAAATTGATTATAAAGAAGTAAAAACGATTTATAACCCTTTTGATTTTGAAGAAATAAGAAATAAGGGTAAAGAAGATATTGAGTTAAATTATAAATATATTATATCTCCTGCAGCATTTAAAAAACAAAAAAGACATGATGTATTACTTGATGCCTTTAAATTAATCAAACATGATATTAAACTTTTATTACTTGTTAAAAGTGAACCAAAGATTATAAAAATGATTAAAGAAAGAGGATTAGAAGATAAAGTTATTATTTTAGGTTTTCAACAAAATCCATATAAATATATAAAAAATGCCGAACTTCTCGTTCTCTCTTCTGATAGGGAAGGTTTACCTAGAGTGGTTGTAGAATCATTAGTTTTAGATACACCCGTTGTAAGTACAGATTGTCCAACTGGACCTTCTGAAGTATTAGTAGAAGACCTAGAAAAATGGTTAGTTCCTATGGAAAATCCTGAAGAAATGGCTAAAAAAATTGATTTAGCATTAGAATCTAATATAATAATAAAAGAAGAATATATTAATAAATTTAAAAAAGAAACAGTATACAAAGAATTAGAAAAATTGGTTAATGAAATATGAAAATCGCTCATGTAATTGTGAATTTAGGAAAAGGTGGTGGTCAAAGGAGTACTATAGACTTAATTAGAGCTACTGCAGATACCTTTGATAATCATCTTATTCTCCTTGAGAATAAAAGGAATTATGATATACCTGATATTAAAACATATTCATTATCTGAAGATAAAAAAATATATAAAAAATTTGATTTACTTGGTGACTATCTTTTATCTAAAAAGCTTCAAAAATTATTGAATGAACTTCAAGTTGATTTAGTTATCTCACATATGGAAGTTACTGCAAAAATTGTAAGGTTTATAAGTCTTCCAAAAATATTTTATATGAGAGTTGATATTACACAAGAACTTGAAACATTAAAAGAAAAATCATCTTTTAGATATAAAAAAAGAAAAAGATTATATAAAAAACTTTTTAATAATCAAAATTTAATTACTATATCAAAAGATACTGAAACAAATATATGTAAAGTTATTAATCCTAAAGTAATTGAAACAATTTATAATCCCTTTGATAAAGAAAAGATTAGGCAACTAGCTTTAGAAAAAGTAGATATACCAAAAGCAGAATATATTATACAAATAGGTTCAGGAATAAGGAAAAAAAGACAAGATATTTTATTAGAAGCTTTTTCAAAAATAGAAGACAAAAAGATAAAGCTTTTACTTCTTGGTACGGCTGAAAATAAAGATATATTAAATTTAATTAAAAAATTCAATATTGAAAAAGAGAGAATTATTTTTAAGTCATTTGCTCAAAATCCATATCCTTATATAAAAAATGCTAAGTTATTAGTTTTAAGCTCAGATAGAGAAGGCTTACCTAGAGTAATTGTAGAGAGTTTAATTCTTAAAACACCAGTTGTAAGTACAGACTGTGATACTGGACCAAGGGAACTTCTAATTAATGAGTTAAGTAAATATCTATCAAAAGTTAATGATGCTGAAAAACTATCAATTAATGTAAATAAAGCATTAATAAGTTATCCTGAAATCCATGAAGATTATACGAAATGTTTTGATAAAGTCGAAATCAAAAAAAAATTTATTAATTATGTAGAAAAAAATAAAAATGAAATTTAAAATAAATAAAAATTATATATCAATATTATTAAACATAGTTTTTTTAATCTTTTCTTTAACTTTTTTAGTTGATAGTGGATTACATAGATTATGTATTTATTTAGCTACACTACTTTGGTTAATAGAAGGCGATTTTAAAAAGAAATTTAATCAGTTATATGAACAAAAAATAATACTAATTTATTTATTAATAATATGTTGTTTTTTATTCTCATTAACTTTTTTAAGTTCAAGTATTGAAAATGGATTTTGGTATAATAAAAATCCTAATGGTTATTATTATATACTTAATAAACCAATTCAGTTTTTTTTAATGGCAATATTTATCTCTACATCTTTAAAAAAAGAATATAGATTTTTTTTAATGATAGGGTTTTTATTTCAAGTTACATATCTTTCTATTTGTTCATATTTAGTATATTTTAATTTTATAGATTTAGGTATTAGAGAGTTAATTTATATGCATAAAAATAATTTTGCTGTAGCTCTTCTTTTGGGAATATCTGTTGCGTATTATTTTTTCACAATAAGTAGATATTATATTTTGAATTTTTTATTATTATTTTTAGTTTTATTATTTAGTCATAATATTTTTATAAGTGGTTCAAGAATAGGGCTATTAATTTTAGTAGTATTTTACACTTTTTTAATTTTAAATTATATGTTCAAAAATAATATGATAAAAATGAAAAATATAATTATACTTTTTAGTTCATTATTTTTAATAATCTTTTTATTGTTAAATTTCAATAATAGAATTATCATTGGGAAAAATAATTTTCTGAAAACTTTTAATGATGGGAATTATAGTACCCCTATTGGTATTAGGATTGGACTAAATTTAGTGAGTTTAGAATTACTACTTGGTGATATGAATAATTTTCTTTTAGGTTTAGGTATGGGGGATACTAAAACAAAATTTGAAAAATATATACTAGAGAATGATAGGAATAAGCTTATAATTGTCAGGGAACCACATGTTCATAACCAGTATTTTCAAATTTGGATGGATGGAAGTATTATTGCATTACTGTTGTATTTAGTTTTTTTATATATTTTGATTAAAATTAGAGTAGAAGAGGGAATAAAGAACTTTAAATATTTAGCTATTTTAATTTTTATTTTTTTAGGTGTAAGTACAATTTTTTATAATAATGTTAGATATTTAGGTTTATTATCATTTGCAATTGGAATAATATTATCTTCTAACAATGAATTTAAAAATAAAATAATTAATACATAATATTTCTTTAGCTAAAATACCAAAAATTAAGAATATAAATGAACTATTTCTTTCTCAAAATAACAATTAGGTAGGTATAAAATTGACTGGAATAAATTTAAATGATGAAATAGATTTAAGAGACTTATTAAAAATTATTTGGGATAAAAGAAAATTCATAATTGTCTTTACATTTGTTGTTACAGTATTGGCAATAGTTTATGCTATGTCAAAAAAACCAATTTATGAAGTGAAATCTGTAGTTAGAGTTGGGTACTTAAATGATACTTTGGTTGAAGACAGTAATATATTAGAAAAAAAATTAAGACTTATTTTTGGTGTAGACACTAAAACTAATGGTATAGAAAAAGACAAAGCAATTGTTTCAAATATAAGTACCGTAAAAAAAGTCGAAAATTTTTTAGAAATATCTACTCAAGCATTTTCTAATGAACTTGCTATTATGAAAAATAAAGAAGTTGTAAATTTTTTACAAAACGAATATAAATATAAAATAGATGAATTCATTCTAAGAACAAATATAAATATCAAAAATCTAGAAGAAAAGATTGCGCATATTGAAAAAGTTGAAAAAGTAAATATTGAAAAAAATATTGAAAAAATAAAAACTCAATCAATACCGAAGATAGATAAAAAAATAGAATTAATAAAAACTCAATCAATACCGAAGATAGATAAAAAAATAGAATTAATAAAAACTCAATCAATACCGAAGATAGATAAAAAAATAGAATTAATTAAAAATGTAGAGATAAAAAGTATTGAACATAAGTTAGAGTTTAATACAAATAAGTTAAATGAATATCAAGTAAATTTACTGAAAATTTCAAAACAAAAATCATCTGACAATACCCAAAATATGCTCATGGCAATGCAGATATTAAATACACAAAATTTAATTTTAGATGTCCAGAATATAATAGAAAATTTAAGAAAAGAAAGAGAAAATCTACTTAATATTGATATAAAAGAGTTAGAAGTAAAGAGGGAAAACTTACTTAATATCGATATAAAAGAATTAGAAATAAAAAGGAAAAATTTACTTAATATTGATGTGAAAGATTTAGAATTACAAAAAGAAAATTATAAAAACGATAACATAAGAAAATTAGAAATTGATTTAAATATAAATATTCCAAAAAAGATTGAAGATTTAAAAAATAGTATTAATTTAGAAAAACTTAAACTTACAAATAGTAGTGTAAAAAATAGTGAGATTGTTGGTGATATTCAAATAAATGATTATCCTATAAAACCAAAGAAAAAATCAATAGTAATAGTTGCCTTTGTAACAGGATTTATATTATCAATATTTTTAGTATTTTTTATTCAATTTATAAAAAGTTTTAAAAAAGAGGATGATAATGAAAAAACATGAAACTAATGAAGATATTATTTTAAACGAAAAAAAGGATAACAAATTTATAGAAAAAGGAAATAAGAATTGAAAATATTAGTAACAGGAACAGCAGGATTTATAGGATCACACCTAGCAATAAAGTTATTAGAAAGAGGAGATGAAATAGTAGGATTAGATAATATAAATGACTACTATGATCAAAATGTGAAATATGGAAGACTGCAAAGAACTGGTATTATTGATTCTTTAGAAAAAGGTCCTGGTATCCCTTATGGGAAACTAATTACTTCATCAACTAATCCTAATTATAAATTTATCAAACTAAACCTTGAAGATAAAGAAGCAATGATGCAACTATTTGCTCAAGAAAAGTTTGATGCAGTGTGTAACCTTGCTGCACAAGCTGGAGTTAGATATTCCTTAACAAATCCTGATGCTTATATGGATTCAAATATTATAGGTTTTATGAATATCCTTGAATCTTGCCGTCATTATGATGTAAAAAATTTATCTTATGCTTCATCTTCTTCTGTGTATGGTCTAAATGAAGAATTGCCTTTTTCTACAAACCATAATGTAGACCATCCTATATCTTTATATGCAGCATCTAAAAAGTCAAATGAACTTATGGCTCATACATACTCACATTTGTTTGGAATAGCTACTACAGGTCTTAGATTCTTCACCGTTTATGGACCTTGGGGAAGACCTGATATGGCACTTTTCCTTTTTACTAAAGCAGCACTAGAAGGAAGAAAAATAGATGTTTTTAATAATGGTGAAATGTTAAGAGATTTTACATATATTGATGATATTGTTGAAGGTCTTATTAGAGTAATAGATAATCCTCCAAAAGCAAATCCTAATTGGAACCATGAAACATCAACTTCATCAGCTCCTTATAAAATCTATAATATTGGAAATAATAACCCAGTAAAATTAATGGACTTTATTACAGCTATTGAAAATAAACTTGGAAAAACAATAGAAAAAAACTTTATGCCTTTACAAGCAGGAGATGTACCCGCAACATATGCAGATGTAAATGATTTAGTAGAAGACTTAGACTATAAACCTGAAACTCCAGTACAAGAAGGAATTAATAAATTTGTTGATTGGTACTTAGAGTTTTTTGGATACAACAAGTAATAAAAAAGGAAAAAATAAATATGAATAAAATATGTGTAATTGGTCTAGGATATGTAGGCTTACCTCTAGCAGCTGCATTTTCATCTAAATATGATGTAGTAGGATTAGATATATACCAAACAAGAATTGATGAATTAAATAATGCATACGATAGAACTTTAGAATTAAATGAAACTCAACTAAAAGAAGCTTTGAATAATAATATTAAATTTACTTGTAATATTGATGATATAAAAGATTGTAATATTTATATTGTAACTGTACCAACTCCAATTGATAAAAATAAGAGACCAGATTTAACTCCTTTAATAAAAGCTAGTGAAACTGTTGGAAAAGTACTTAAAAAAGATGATATTGTAATTTATGAATCAACAGTTTATCCAGGTGCTACAGAAGAAGATTGTGTTCCTGTATTAGAAAATTTTTCAAATTTAAAATTTAATAAAGACTTCTTTTGTGGATATTCTCCTGAGAGAATTAATCCAGGAGATAAAGAACATACAGTAACAAAAATTCTTAAAGTTACTTCTGGTTCAACTCCAGAGATTGGTAAAATAGTTGATGATTTATACTCTTCAATTATAACTGCCGGAACTCACTTAGCTCCAACTATTAAAGTTGCAGAAGCTGCAAAAGTAATAGAAAATTCTCAAAGAGATATAAATATAGCATTTGTAAATGAACTTGCAATTATTTTTAATAAACTTGGTATTAATACAAATGATGTACTAGAAGCAGCAGGAACAAAATGGAACTTCTTACCATTTAGACCAGGATTAGTTGGAGGACACTGCATAGGTGTAGATCCATACTATTTAACTCATAAAGCACAATCAATAGGTTATAACCCAGAGATTATATTAGCAGGAAGAAGACTAAATGATAATATGGGGATATATGTAGCTAATCAAGTGATAAAACTAATGATAAAAAAAGGTCATAAAATAGAAGGGAGTAATGTTCTTATTTTAGGTATTACATTTAAAGAGAATTGTCCAGATATAAGAAATTCAAGAGTAATAGATCTAATTGAAGAATTAAAAGAGTTTGGATGTAATATAGATGTTTATGACCCATGGGCAGATAAAGATGAAGTAAAACATGAATACAATTTAGAACTTCAAGAAAATATGGATTCAAAGACTTATGATGCCGTTGTACTTGCTGTATCGCATGATGAGTTTAAGAGTTTAGATATCAAACCTACAGATGATACTGTTGTTTATGATATTAAATCTATTTTAGATGAAACTGATGGTAGGTTATAAAATGTCAAATAAAAAAAGGTTCGGCTTGATAGGAGCATCAGGATATATAGCTCCAAGACATATGAAAGCAATTAGCGAAACAGGAAATGAATTAGTAGCTGCACTTGACCCATATGATGGAATCGGTATTATGGATTCTCATTTCCCTCAAGCTTCCTTTTTTACTGAGTTTGAAAGATTTGATAGATTTGTAGATAAATATCATAGAGAAAGTGATAAAAGAATAGACTATATGGCTATTACAACACCAAATTATCTACATGATGCGCATATTAGATTTGCATTAAAAAGTGGATGTGATGCTATTTGTGAAAAGCCATTGGTTTTAAACCCACACAATATTGATCAATTAAAAGTAATAGAGCAAGAAACAGGAAAAAAAGTAAATAATATATTACAGTTAAGACTTCATCCTTCAATTATTGCACTTAAAGAAAAAGTTCAAAAAGAACTAGAAAAAAATCCAAATAGAATTTATGATATTGATTTAACTTACCTTACAAGTAGGGGTAAATGGTATTTTGTATCTTGGAAGGGAGATGAATCTAAATCAGGCGGGATTGCATCAAATATTGGGGTACATTTCTATGATATGCTTTCTTGGATTTTTGGAGAAGTAAAAGAGAATATTGTTCATTTAAAACAACCTGATTCAAATGCAGGATTATTAAGACTTAAAAATGCAAATGTAAGATGGTTTTTATCTGTAAACTATGATTATATTCCAGTGGAAGTAAAAGCTCAAGGACAAACTACATTTAGATCTATTACTGTTGAAGGTGAAGAGATAGAATTCTCTGGTGGATTTAAAGATCTTCATACAAGATCTTATGAAGAGATTTTAGCTGGTAATGGATTTGGCCTTGATGAAGCTTACGGTTCAATAGATATTGTTTCTCAAATTAGAAAAATGACGGCTATTGGTTTAAAAAATGATTATCATCCATTTTGTAAAAAGATTATCTAATGTCTAATTATTTTGTTCATGAATCCTCTTATGTAGATGACAATGTAAATATTGGTGAAAATACAAAAATCTGGCACTTTTCTCATATTCTTGCAGGTTCAAATATAGGAAAGAATTGTTCTTTTGGTCAAAATTGTGTAGTAGGACCAAAAGTAAAGATTGGAAATGGTGTAAAAGTACAAAATAATATTTCTATCTATGAAGGTGTAGAAGTAGAAGATGATGTATTTTTAGGACCATCAATGGTATTTACCAATGTTATAAATCCCAGATCTTTTATAGTGCGTAAAGAAGAGTTTAAAATAACACTTTTAAAAAAAGGTTGTTCAATTGGAGCAAATGTAACTGTCGTTTGTGGTAATACTATTGGTAAATATGCACTAGTTGGAGCTGGCTCAGTTATAAATAAAAATGTTAAAGATTTTGCACTTATGGTAGGTGTACCCGCAAAACAAATTGGCTGGGTATCAGTTGCTGGAAATAGATTAGAGTTTAATGAAGATGATATTGCTATAGATTCATTTGATAATTCTAAATATAAACTTCAAAATGATGAAGTTATTTTAATAGAGGAATAATTTAAATTATGAAAATAGATTTTGCAAAACTACAAGACCAATATCAATTATATAAATTAGAAATTGATGAAGCCATTCAATCTGTACTGAATAAATCAAATTATATTATGGGAGAAGAAATAACTGAATTAGAAGAGTCTCTTAAAGAGTTTACCAAAGCAAAATTTGTAATCTCATGTAGTTCCGGTACAGATGCTTTACTTCTTGCTATGATGGCCATTGATATAAAACCTGGTGATGAAATAATTACCACTCCATTTACATTTATAGCAACAGCTGAAACAATTGCATTTTTAGGAGCAACTCCTGTTTTTGTAGATATTGATGAAAGAACTTATAATATTAATCCTGATTTAATAGAAGAAAAGATCACTTCTAAAACAAAAGCAATTATTCCAGTGTCTCTTTATGGTCAACCATCGGATATGAATAAAATCCAGAATATTGCAAATAAGCATAATTTAAAAGTGATAATTGATGGAGCACAAAGCTTTGGTTCTACCTTTAATAATATAACAGATTCTGCTTTAGGAGATATATCAACTACCTCTTTTTTCCCTGCAAAACCACTTGGATGTTTTGGTGATGGAGGAGCAGTATTTACTGATAATGAAGAACTAGCAAAAAAGATGAGGTCTATGAGAGTTCATGGGCAATCAAAAAGATATCATCATAAATATATTGGTATGGGTGGAAGACTTGATACTATTCAGGCTGCAGTTTTAAATGTAAAATTAAAATATTATGAAAAAGATTTAGCTTTAAGACAAGAGGTTGCTACTAAATATACAAAATCTTTAGAAAATAAATCTAATCTTATTTTACCATTTGTAGATGAAAATGCCACATCATCATGGGCACAATATTCTATAAGAGTAAAAAATAGAGATAGTATACAGTCCTCACTAAAAGAGAATGGAATACCAACAGCAGTTCATTATCCAATGCCTTTACATTTACAAGAATGTTTTGAATATTTAGGATATAAAAAAGGTGACTTCCCAATATCTGAATTAGTATCAGAAGAGATTATGAGTTTACCAATGAATCCTTATTTAACAGATGAAGAAATCAATTATATTATAAAGAAGTTAATTAAATGTGCGGTATAGTAGGTTTTTCAAATTGTCATTTTGAAAATAAACAAAAACTTATAAAATTAATGACAGATTCAATCTCACATAGGGGACCAGATTCAGAAGGTTTTTTTGTTGATGATAAAGTTGCTTTTGGACATAGAAGACTTTCTATTATCGATATTGAAGGGGGTATACAACCCTTTTATGATGAAACAAATAGGTATATATTAATTTATAATGGTGAGAGTTATAACTTTAAAGAACTTAGAGATGATTTAAAAAAGCTTGGCTATTCATTTACTACTAATTCTGATACGGAAGTAATTTTAAAATTGTATATTGAGTTTAAAGAAGATGCATTTTTAAAGATAAATGGTATGTTTGCATTGGCTATATATGATAAAAAAGAACAAAAAATTATTCTTGCTAGAGATAGACATGGCGTAAAACCACTTTATTATGCAATAATAAATGAAAATTTAATATTTTCATCAGAGATTAAAGCTATATTAAAACATCCTGAATATAAAAAAGAGTTAGAGTATAATGCTTTAAATGAGTACTTTTCTTTTCAAAATATTTTTTCTGACTTGACTTTTTATAAAGATATAAAAAAACTAGAGCATGGATGTTATTTAATTTTTGATTTAAATAAAAAACTATTTGATATTACTCAATATTGGGATTTTAATTTTAATTCATCTTCTTGGCAATACAATGAAGAAGAAACAATTGAGATATTAAAAGATACTTTTTCTAACGCTGTAAAAAGACAAATGGTATCTGATGTATCTATTGGTAGTTATTTAAGTGGAGGAATTGATTCTGGTTCAATTACTGCAATAGCAGCTTCAAATATTGATAGACTTTCTACTTTTACATGTGGATTTGACCTTTCTGAGGTATCTGGATTAGAACTAGATTTTGATGAGAGAAGATATGCTGAATTAATTTCAGCTAAATTCTATACAAAACATCATGAGATTGTTTTAAATTCTAAAGATTTGGAATGGTGTATAGATGATGTAATGTACTATCTTGATGAGCCTATCCTTGGTATGTCATATCCAAACTATTATGTGTCTGAACTTGCAAGTAAATATGTAAAAGTAGTATTTTCAGGAGCTGGTGGTGATGAACTTTTTGGAGGATATCCATGGAGATATTATCATACTACAAATAATGGATTAGGAGAAGATAGTTATATAAAAAGTTACTATGATTATTGGCAAAGACTAGTTCCTGATGTAGACAAAGAAAAACTTTTTACCAAAGAAATATATGATAAAATGGATAAAGATTGGCCATTTAAAGCTTTTAAAAATGTGTTTAAAAATTATAAGGGGAACCTTGAAACTGAAGAGGACTATATAAATAAGTCACTTTATTTTGAAGCTAAAACATTTTTACAAGGATTATTTTATCTTGATGATAAGCTCAATATGTCCCATGGTGTAGAGTCAAGAGTACCCTTTATGGATAATGATTTAGTAGAACTTGCACAAAAAATTCCTGCAAAATATAAGATTAAAAATTTAAGTAATGTTATAAGGCTTGATGAAAATGAAACAGCAAAATCTAAAAAATATTATATTCAATCACATGATGGAAAAAATATATTAAGAAAAGCATTAAGTAAATTACTCCCAAAAGAAGTAGTTGAATTAAAAAAACAAGGTTTTTCTGCTCCCGATGAGTCATGGATGAGAGATAGTAGAAAAGAATACATAGAAAATATTTTAGGAAATAGTGATCTTGAAAAAATATTTAATATGGATTATTTTAAAAATAAGTTTGATGAGCATTTAAATCATAAGCAAAATAATAGATTACTTCTTTGGAGTTTAGTAAGTATTAATAGCTTTTTTATTAATGAAAGGAAAAATTAATGATTATATCAATACATCAACCACATTATTTTCTATCTTTTGCACAGATAAAAAAAATAATTGAAAGTGATAAATATGTATTTTTTGATGATGTTCAAATGCCACAAGGAAAATCAGTTGTACATAGAGCAAAAATTAAGTATGAAAATGAATTAAAATGGCTTACTATCACAAAGTCAAAAAATAATAAAAGTAATCTTATTTGTGATATAAATAAAGCATCTAATGAATATATAAAACAGCACAAATCTATTATAAATAATTATTATAAAAATACACCAACTAGAAATTGGATTGTAAATTTACTTGAACAAACAGAAAAGTTTGAAACAATATGTGAAGTTAATATTTTTATTACTAAAGAAATTTTGAATTATTTAGAATTTAAAAATATACAGTTTTTTAGGTCCTCAGAAATTTTAAAAAATAAAACTTATGATAATACTGTTAATAAAATTATAGATATAAATAAACAATTGAATGCAACAATATATTTAACAGGAGATGGCCCAGGTTCTATGAGATATATGGATGAAAGAGAATTTAATAAAGAGGGTATAAAAATTAAATATTTTAGTTTTGAACATCCCTTTTACAAACAGTCTGGGATAGATTTTCAAAAAGATTTATCCATTATTGATTTACTTTGTAATGAAGGGAAAAATAATGCAAAAAATATTTTATTATCTTGTTAATAGATGTCTAAATTTATTACATAGTTATAATATAAATCAAATGAATTTACCTACAAAATATAAAATTAAAAAGCCTATTACAATAGAAGCACATAAAAAAATTATATTGGGAGAGAATATTGGAATAAATGTAAATGCAATTTTGATTGGTTGGGGTGGTATAGAAATTGGTGAAAATACATTATTGGGACCTAATGTACAAATTTATTCTATTACTCATGATTATACAAAGTTTGGAGAAGAATTATATAAAGGTATTCCTCAGAAAGTTGTTATAGGTAATAACTGTTGGATAGGTGGAGGGACATTAGTAATGCCAGGAGTTAATATTGGAAATAATTCAGTTATTGGTGCAGGAAGTGTTGTGACTAAAGACATACCAGAAAATGTAATTGCATATGGGAACCCTTGTAAAATTATTAAAAAAAGATTTGAGGTTTAAATGAAGATTATAGTATTTGCACCACATACAGATGATATAGAACTTGGATGTGGTGCTACACTTTCTAGATATATAAAAGAAGGTGCAGAAGTTAAATATATAGCTTTTTCTATATGTGAAGAGTGGGTACCAAAAGAGTTTCCAATGGATATACTTTTTAGTGAAGCGACGAATGCAGCAAAATCACTTGGTGTGAAAGAAGAAAATATAAATATATACAGATTTAGAGCTACAGAACTATGGAAAGTAAGGGATAAAATATTTGATATTATGTTTGAATTAAATAAATCTTTTTCTCCAGATATGGTGTTTTGCCATTCAAAAAATGATTTACATCAAGATCACTCTACTATTGCTATTGAATGTGAAAGAGTATTTAAAAGTAGTACTATATTAGGATATGAGATGCCTTGGAATAACACAGAGTTTAAATCAAATTGCCACATTAAAGTAGAAAAAGAAGATATAGAAAATAAGATAAAGGCACTTGATTTTTATAAAAGTCAAAAATGTAAAAACTATGTAGATGAAGATTTTATTTGGTCTTTAGCTAAAGTAAGAGGTGTACAAATTAAAGAAAAATATGCAGAAGCTTTTGAAGTAATTAGGGTGAAACTATAATGGACAATTATGCGATTCTAGGGAAAGGCGGCTTGCACGATATTATCATAGATATTTTAGGAAAAGAATTATATCAGGGGTTTTACGATGATAGATTACACGACACAAATTATTATTTAGGAGAATTATCTAATATTGGTAATTTTCCATCATTTCTTGCTATTGGTTCTTTATCAAATATGTTGCTTAGAGAAAAAATATTAAAAGATTTAAAGAATAAAAATTTATTATCATTAAATGCCATATCACCTAATGTAAATTTTTCCTCTAATACAGAAATTGGTTTTGGAAATATTATCTTACCTTTTGTACAAATAGGAGTGAATGTAAGATTAGGATATGGAAATGTTATTTTTTCAAATTCTACTATCGAACATGATTCAAAGATTGGTAATAATGTAAATATTGCACCGGGTGTAAATATTGCAGGAAGTGTAACAATTGAAGATAATGTCTATATTGGTATCGGTGCAAAAATAATTGATGGAATTAAAATTGGAAAAAACAGTGTAATCGGTGCAGGAAGTATAATTTTAGAAAATGTGGAAGAAAATAGTGTTTATGTTGGAGTCCCTGCTAAAAAAATTAAAAATAACAATCTCTATAGGAGTGTATATTAATGATTCCACACTCAAAACCTTTTTTAGATAATATTGAATTAGAAAAGATTATAGAAGTTTACAAAAGTGGTAATATAGCTGTTGGTAAAGAGATAGAAGAGTTTGAAAAAAAAGTTGCTAACTATGTAGGTAAAAAATATGCAGTATCTACATCAAGTGGAACAACCGCTATTCATCTCTTACTTTACAGTATGGATATTAAAAAAGGAGATGAAGTTATACTTCCTGCTTCAGTTTGTCCTGGTGTTATGCATGCTATTGAATACACAGGAGCTACTCCAGTAATTGCTGATATAAATGAAAACAATTTTAATATATCTGTTGAGTATGCAAAAAAAATTATTACAGATAATACAAAGGCAATAATCGCTCCTCATATGTTTGGATTACCATCAGATATAGATGAACTTATAAAATTAAATATTCCTATAATAGAAGATTGTGCTCAATCTATTGGTGCTATGTATAACAGTAAAAAAGTTGGCTCATTTGGATATGCATCGATATTTTCATTTTATGCGACAAAAATGTTTACAAGTATAGATGGTGGTATGATTCTTACAGATGATGAAAAATTGGCAAAACTATTAAAAGATTTGAGATACTATGGTGGTAAACGAGACTATAAATTAAGATTTAATTATAAACTGCAAAATATAAATGCAGCTGTAGGTCTAGTTCAATTTGAAAAATTAAAATCATTTTTAGATGAGAGAAAGATGTTAGCAAATAAATATTTTGATATATTTAGCAGTATAAAGTGGTTAGAGGTTTTAAATCAAGTAAATGAAAAGAAAATTTCCTCAAACTACAGGTTTATTATAAAAATAGATAGAGAAAAAAAAGATTTTTTTGAAAATCTTTGTAGAAAACATAAGATAGCTCTAGGGGATACTATATTTGAAGATTTATCGCTGTTTGCATCTCAATATTTTAAAGAATCTTTACCAAATACACAAACACTTATAAACTATACATACTCTTTTCCCTTATATCCAAATATTAATGAGAGTGGATTAAAAGAGTTTTTCAAGGAGTTGTTATTATGAAAGTATTTTGGAGTTTAAATGTTTTGGAAAATCAATTATTAGATCAAATATATGCAATTTTAATAAATAATTCTGATATAACTATTTCAATATTTCCAATGAATGTGAATTATGAAGAATTATCCAATCATCCTTTGAATCAATTAGATAATTTTATATTATTAAATAGAAAAAATATTAAAAGTTATAAAAGTTACATTATTAAGTTTATATTACATCTTTTATTTAATCAATATGATTTAATAGATACAAAAATGGCTCAGTCAAAAGAAAGTTATATCGTTTATTTAGTAAGTAAAATTTTTAGAAAAAATTATTTAGTAAATTTATATGGTAAAGAAAGATATATTTTAGATAAAAATAAAAATGTAACTAAAAAATTTAGTGAGCGAGTTATTAAAGTTTTACAGAACTCAATTTTTCATATTTGCAATGATAAAACTTTAGTTGAAGTTTCTAAATATGTTGGAAAAGAAAATTATTTACTTTATAATGCAATAAATTTTGAAAGATTTTTTTCAATAAAAAAAGAAAATATTGTTGTTCCTACAATATTTTATAATCATAGATTAATTCCTGACAAAAGACCTATGGTATTTTTTGAAGCTATAAATATTCTTAAAAATAAAAACTTGACATTTAAAGTTATAATTGTTGGATCAAAAAGGTTAGAATCTACCTTAGGAGAAAAAGTAAATAGTTATATAAACGAGAAACAATTGGAAAAATATATAGAATGGATAGATTATAGAGTAGATGGAAATATGATGAATAAATTGTATTCACAAAGTGATATTACTGTGAATATATCTGAACTTATAGTCCCCTCATTGTCAACACTTGAAGCAATGGCAAGTGGATTGTCTCCTATAATTTCTAACGAAATAGATAGCGAAAAGTATGTAGAAGATGGAAAGAATGGTTTAATAGTTAATTCAAATGCAGAAGAGTTAGCAGATAAATTAGAATTAATAATACAAAATAAAAATTTAAGAGAAGAGTTTGGTATGGAATCACAAAAAAGAGTTTCCCTTCATTTTGATATAAATAAATGGGGTAAAATATATGGTGACTTATATAGATATATTTTAGATAATGGACCATTGCCAAAATCATTTATGGAGTATGAAATTTGAAAAAATTGTTAATAGTAACTCCAAATGGTTTTGAACCACGTTATAATTTATTTCCTGAATTTACTTTAGGGCGTAAACTTTCAATGGAAAATAAGTTTGATATTATTTTTGCAACTTCTTATAATAAAAATTATAAAATATTTTCAAAATATTATGATATTCCAATTTATAGATTGCCTTATCTATTTGATGGAACGAGATTAATATCTGTTATACTATCATTAATAATGTCATTAGTTCTACTATTATTATTAAGACCAAATATTTTATTTGTAAACCATTTTCGTTCAGGAACTCATTGTCTAGTTTTATTAGCAAAGTTATTTCGGATTAAAGTGATTTTATCAGAAGCAGGAATATTGCATGATGAATATATTACTGATGATAGAGATAGGCCTTTGTCTAATAAAATTAAGAGCAAAAATATAATATATGATTATAAGACATTTAAAAGTCATAACGGAAAATTTATTGATAAAATTCAAAATTATCTTAGACATTGGAAATGGTATAATGCTGATAAAATTTTATTTTATTCAAAGCATAATGTACAATATGCAAAACTAATAGGTATGGATTTAAATAGAATAAAAATTATAAGACATTATTTGAATTTTGATTTTTTAATAAATGAAAAGACTTCTCAAGAGATTAAAAATAAATACTCTTCCTTAAACAATAAAAAAGTTATATTTTTAATTTGCCAGCTAAAAAAAAGAAAAGGTTATGATATATTTTTGGAAGTAGCAAAAAGTATTTGTCAAAAAAGAAGTGATACTATTTTTATTCTTGCAAGTGGGTCAAATAATAAAGGTTTAATACAATCTATAAATAAAGATATAAATATAAATGGACTAAGTGAAAAAATAAAAATTTTGCATAAATTGTCAAATGAAGAAAGAAACTATCTATATAAAAAATGTGATATATACCTTATGCCATCAAGATATGAAGGCTTTGGATTACCTGCAATTGAAGCTGGGTATAATGATTCACTTATAGTAGCCTCAGATGTTCCGGCACTAAATGAATTCTTAATAAATGAAAAAAATAGTTTACTTTTTGAAAATGAGAATATAGAGGAAGCTGTTGTAAAAGTTGAAAAAGCATTATCTTTCAATAATAAAGAAAAAAATGCAATGAAAAATAATATGATAAAAACTTGTAAAGAATTTGACATAAATAGTGAAGTTTACTTAAGTAAATATTTTTGATGGGAGTGTTAATTTATGAAAAATGCCTATAATGAGAAATATTATTTGGATATCAATGAACAAACTGTATCTTCAATGGAATCAAAATATACAAAATTTTTATCATATATTCAAGATGATATAAACCCATCTGAAATAGCTGATTTAGGATGTGGTTCTGGGACTTTATGTGCCTTCTTAAAAAAACAGTATCCTAATTCGAATGTCGTGGGTTTAGATGCATTTGAGATTCCTTTAACAGAAGCAAAAAATAAATATAAAAATATCACTTTTTTAAAATGTAATTTGGAAAATGAGAAATTTCCTTTTGAAGACAATAGTATTGATCTATTAGTATCTCATGAAGTTATTGAACATTTACAATCTTTAGAAAATTACTTAAGTGAATCTTATAGAGTTTTAAAGCCTAAGGGAATTATACTCTTTAAAACACCTAATAGACTTGATATAATGAGAGTAATATCTCCTCTTTTCGGTAAAAAGTGGTATGCAGATCTCGATGAAACTCATATAAAATATTATGATATTTTTAATTTACAATTCGATTTAAAAAAATACAGTTTTCAGCAAATTAAAACATATACTGGAACTAAACCTTTATTAAAAAAAAGATATATTAATATTCCTGCTTTACCAATTATAGGTAACGGTTTGATTGTTATAGCTAAAAAGTAATTAATTTAAATGAGTTTAAAAAATAAAACAAAAAAGTTTATAAAACTAAATATAGTTTTTCAGCCTATTTTAATGATACTAGGACTTTTATCATCAGTTTTTGTTATAAGAAATTTAGGGACGGAGCTTTATGCCAATATAGTTATATTATCTGCATTAAGTGGTACTATAAGTTTAGTGACAAATTTAGGCTTTTCACAAACTATTATTAAAATGTGGATAGAAAATGATAATGAATTAATCCGAAAATCAGTGCTTATTACAAGTTTTTTTTTACAATTATTTCTTATTATTGTATTAATAATACTTTTATTATTATTTCCTAGTTCTTTTAAAAGTATATTTGGTACTTCATTTATAGGAGTTCTTCCCGAATGGGGGATATTTTTAATTATTTCGTCAGTAATACTTTCAAATATTTTTTCATCTATTTTAAGTGCAGAGCTTGAAAATAAAACTACATTGATATCATCTTTTATTAATTCTCTTTTTGTACCATTGTGGCTTATTTATGCTTCATTTGATGGTTCTTATAATACCAGTACTATTTTATCAGTAATAATAATAATAAATTTTTTATCATCATTAATATTGTTTGTTGGATCATTAAAATTCATAAGGAAATTAAATCTGATAAATGTATCTATTTTAAGTGGAAATTTAGCTAAAAAATATATTAAACATTTTTTAACTATTACACTTGTTCGATTCTTTACTTATTTTTCAAGTATTTCTTTTATAGCAATTGTAATGAATCAATATAATTTACTTACTGAGTTATCGTATATAGCTATTATTTTAAAAATAATAACAGTTATTGCTAATATTGTTGGAATACCAATTAGTAAAGTCACTGGGGTGTTATTCTCTAATGCTTTTAAAGATAAAAATGAGTATAAAATGAATCAAATATACAATATTGTGCTGAAATATTATATTTTTATATTTTTTATCATATTTGTAATTATATTTTATTTGTCTGATCCTATTATTAATATTTTATATTCTATAAAAGTTGAAAATAATTTGTTTAACTTATTTTTCATTAATATGATATTTGCCTCTATTCTGAGTGTTGCAAATTGGCTAACTCAAATAAATGAACATTATAAAATAACACTTTACTCAAGTATTTTTGCAATTATTTCATTGCAAATAAGTTTTTGGTTTCTAATTGATTTTTTAGGTATATACGCAATATTGATTGGATTGTTCTTCAACCAGTTAATATATAGTGGATCTTCATTAATATATATACAAAATAAATATTTGAATATTAATTTTCCATTCTTATTTTTAATTAAATCAATATTTTCAATTACAATAGCTTTATTAGTAGGACATTTTATAACTAACTATATATTTGCTTCAATTTTATCTTTCTTAATATTTATTATATTATTTTATTTCACACTTAATATAACTGACGATGATAAATTTATATTCAGTGAGTTAGGGCTGTATAAATATAAAAAGTATCTACCAAAGAAATTCATATGAAAAAAATAATAGATAAAAATTTAAATATTTATAATAAAATTTTTTTTAATCGTTTACAAGAGTATGATTTTAAAATTTCAAAAATAAAATATTGTAAAGTTATTTTGTATAGCTGGATTTTTATTGCTGTTTTACAATTAATGGATACACATTTGCCATTAAAATATTTCAGTTTTTTAAGGTTTGTAGATCTATATACTATTTTATTTTTTCCTTTTATTTTAAGTAGTAAAAATTCATTTAAATTTGTATTTCTATTTTTTATATTGCTTTTAATAACATTAATAATACAGTTCCAACTTAACTTTTTATTTAGATTTTTTGAATTATTTATAATTACATTAGGAACTATAAATATAATAATTTATATAAAATATATTCCTTATAATATTATAATATTTAGTACTCTGGTATTGTCTATATTTTCAATATTTGATATTGATCAGATATATTTTAATCATCATTTTACTAGTGTAGTTATAGTATTGTCAATTATATATTTATTTGAAAATAGAAAGAATTATGCTTTAATATTATTTTTTATATTTGTTATATTATTTTTAGGTATAAAAGCGGTTATCCTTCCACTATTTTTGTATTTCTTAATAAAATTCAGATTAAAAAAGAATTATATTTATATGTTATTTGGTATTGTTCTATCAATGATTGTTGCGTATGCATTCTCTAACCAGTTACAATATAAAATTAATCAATTGAAACAGTATGGTATATTTTCTTCATCTTCTAATATGCAGAGGATTTTAATGGCTGAAAATACAATAAGTATTATTTATAATGAAAGTATTGAAAAACTTTTATTTGGCTATGGTAATAATTACCAAAATATGATTGAGGATACTTATTCTAAAAACGAAATAAATATTGGTTCAAGTGCTTCAAGATTTAGAGTACATAATGAATTTTTAGCAATTACTCTTGCATATGGTCTTTTTGGATTTATTACATATATTGGGATATTGATTTATTTTTTGAGATGTTATAAATTTAACAAGACTATAGCTAGTTATATAAGTATTTTATATTTTAGCTCATTATTTAATACATTTTTCTATATTGGTTCAGGTTTACTAGGTTGGTATTTTTTTGTTATTGCTTATTTTTATAGTGAGTTAAAAATAACAAAACTTGATAATAAATTGAATAAAAAATACTATTTAACAAAAAAGGATTAGTGTGAAAACTAAGATTATTTATATAACTAATACAAGAGTCCCCTCTGAAAAGGCAAATACATATCAATCAATGCAAATGTGTAATAGCTTTTCAAAATTGTATGATGAAGTACAAATGTGGGTGCCAAATGGTATAAATACTAAAGAGATGAAAAATTATGAAGATGATCCATATAGTTTTTATGGGATAAAAAAAAATTTTGAAATAAATAAACTATTTACTATCAATTATTGGTGGATTCATAATCTCAATCAATTTATATGGTCTAATCTTAGTGCTGTAACATTTGCTATAAGTGTGTTGTTGAAACTAAAACTATATGGACAAAATTATACTGTATTTACAAGAGATTGGATGGTATTAAAAACACTTATTTTTGGAAAAAAAATAGGCCTTATAAAAAATAAAATATATTATGAAGCGCATAAATTTTCAGACCATTTGATACTAAATTTAAAAAAAGCTGATGGTATTATAGTACTTAATGGGCATTTGAAAAAAATGAATGAAGAAAAAGGTATAAAGAATAATCTAGTTGCACATGATGGTGTAAACCTTGAAACTTTTAAATCAATAGAAAAAGATGAAGCTTTAGAGTTATTAGGGTTTGATAAGAATTATAAATACATTATTTATGTAGGTAAATTTAATACATTAGGTGAAGAAAAAGGAATACCTCAAATAATAGAAAGTTTGCAGTTTTTAAAAGATGACGTGAAAGCTATTTTTTTAGGAGGCCCTATGGATAATGTATCTAGTTATTATAAGTTAGCAAAAAGTTTTAATATACAAGAAGATAAACTTATATTTATTGATAGACAACCTGTTACAGAATTATTTAAATACATTTCTGCTTCAACTATTCTTCTCATGCCTTTCCCTTTTACCACTCATTATGCTTATTATATGTCTCCTTTAAAAATGTTTGAATATATGGGAAGTAAAAGACCAATTATTGCTACTAGATTACCATCTATTGTTGAAGTATTGAAAGATAAAAAAAATGCTATATTGTGTGAACCTGATAATTCAAAAGATCTAGGTGACAAAATAAATTGGGTATTAGAGAATGATTGTAATGATATAGTTAATCAAGCTTTTATGGATGTTCAAAGTTATACTTGGGATAAAAGAGCGGAAAATATTAAAAACTTTATGGAGAAAATATGAAAAATAAATTTATATATCTAATATATGTAATTTTATCAAATTTACCAGACTTTTATATGATACGTGTTTGGTTTAGAAATATCACTAAATTAAGAGCAAAAGTTTTGAAATTACTTCCTAATATGGAAATATCAAATGGAGTAAAGATTTATAGAGGTGTAAAGATTAGTAGAAACTCTAATCTAATATTATCTAAAGGAGTAGTTATAAAAGAATTTTGTATTCTTGGTGGAACTATTGCTGTGGGTGAAGATACTCAGATTTTATCTTATACAAAAATAGATGGAAGTGGAAAAGTAACTATAGGAAGAGATACTCACATAGGAAGAGAGAATGATATATTTTCACATTATCATAACATTAGTGATAAAAATATTTTAGTTAATAAATCAAAAGAGTGTTTTCAAGAGATACATATTGGTAATAATGTTATGTTGTATAGTAGAGTTGCTGTAATGGGTGGTGTTAATATTCATGATAATTCTGCAATAGCTTATGGAAGTATAGTTACAAAGAACTGTGAACAAAACTTCATTTATGCAGGAGTCCCAGCAAAAAAAATTGGAGAGAGAATATAAATGATTGATATATCAAAAGTTCAATTTATTATTTTAAATTTAGTTATATCTTAATCATATATCCTGACATAATAATAGAGTAAAATATTTTAATAAAAAAATAAAGGAATTTATATTTTGAATGTATTAGTTTTTTCAAATGGTTATGGTTTGCAACAAAGTAATTTATATGCACCACTTACTGAAATGTTTATTGAAATCGCGAAGCAAGGGCATAAATTACATATAGTTTGTCGTGAAGATTTTTATAGTAGCGAAGATAATCATCCTAATATTAAAGTTTATCCTGTCAAAAAATATAAGGGTATAAAAAAGTTTTTACTTGTAAAAGATATGTATAAAGTTGGTAAATTAATAATAAAAAATAATAATATTGATTTAGTTTACTCCCATATATTATCGTTTTTAGGTATTACAGCAGCTACAATATCTTGGGTTTATAAGAAACCTTTTTTTCATTGGCTTTGTGGAGATGGTAGAGTTCAACAAGAAAGTAATCCAATATCAAAAAAAATCATTGATTACTTAACAACGGGATATATTCATAAAAGGGCTACAAAGATGATAAGCTGTTGCCCTTGGGTTGCTGAAGAACAATGTATACCTTATGGGCTTGATTGGAAAGAAAAATATGAGATTACACCAAATTCAGTAAATATAGAAAGGTTTTCAACCCAAACAAAATCGTATAGAGATGTTTTCAGAAATAATTATCCAATTATAATTTATGCATCAAGACTTTCTTCAAGAAAAGGTGCAGATATTTTTATAGATGCAGTAACTGAACTAATAAATGAACGTGTAAAGATAAATGTATTTATAGGTGGTTCAGGTGATTTTGAAAGTTATTTAGATAAAAAGATTAATACATTAAAGTATCCAAATCAAATAAAATATTTAGGACAAGTACCTTCAAGTGAATTACCAAATTACTTTAAATCTTCAGATATTTTTAGTGTCCCAGCAAGATATCAAGGTTTTGGAAGGGTTTATATTGAGGCTATGGCAAGTGGTTTAGCTGTTGTTACAACAAATCTTATATGCACAAAAAAAATTATAGATAACGAAGAGGATGGTATTTTAGTTGATCCTAAGGTTAAAGATTTAAAAGAAGCAATAATTAGATTACTTGAATATGAAGAATTAAGAAAAAAACTAAGTTTAAATGCGCGTAATAAAGCAAATAATTATACTGTAGAAAAAGTAGCAAAAAATTATATAAATATTTGGAAAAGGAACATATAGGTGGATAAGCTTTTACACATAAGTGCCAATATATATCAACCACTTAATGGCAAACATCATCATACAAAAAATATTTGGAAAGAACTGGCTAAAGGTTTTGATGAATATCATGTATTAGCAAGAAACAAGACAAATAGTTATAGTTATTCTAATGAAGGAAATATACATTTACATTTACTACCAAGAATTACAAAAAAATCTAAAATATTTTTTATTACATCTTTTTGGATGTTTTGGATAATCAAAAAATATAAGATCACTCACCTTTTAGCCCAGTGTCCTATTGTGGGTGGATTTATGGGGGTAATTGCTAGTAAAATTTTTAAAATCCCCTTGTTTGTGGAGATACACGGAGATATATATTTTAAATATATGCAAGAAAAAACTTTAGTTCATAAAATATTTTCAAAAATTACAAAAGTTACATTTAATAATGCTACGAAAATTAGATCATTAAGTATTGCTATGAACGATATGTTAAATAGGTATGGAATTAGTGAAAATATAAAAGTTGTACCTAATAGAGTAAATCTAGAATTATTTAAAAGTCAAAAAAGATCATATGAATTACATAGTCCTATTAGGATTATTAGTATAGGAAGATTTGTTCAACAAAAAGGTTATGATATAGCAATAGAAGCGATAAAAAAATTAAGCTATCGTCATTACATTGAACTGTATCTAATTGGAGGTGGTAATTTATATGATAAATATGTTGATTTATCAAAAGGTTATGAAAATATTAAGTTGATAAAATGGATAGAACAGAGTGAGCTAAAAGTTTTATTAGAAGAGTCTGATATTTATATTCAACCATCTAAACCATACTTTGGTGAAGCTATGCCAAGAACTATACTTGAAGCAATGGCTATGAAACTTCCAATAATAGCTACAAATATTGCAGCAATTCCTGGAATTTTAAATAATACAAATGCAATTGTAATTAATCCCAATAAAGTAGATGAATTAGTAGAAGCTATTGAAACTTTGATTAATAATATCAACTTAAGAGAGAGGCTTGCTTTACAAGGTTACCAAGATATCATAAGTAAGTATGAATGGAATAAGGTTTTTGAACTTTATAGAAATGAATTAAAAAGTATGAAATATGAAAATACTTAGAATCTATACGAAGTTACCTCCATTAAAAGGTGGTATGGAAAAACACATATATAATTTGAGTAAATTACAAATACAAAAAGGAAATCATGTAACTGTATTTTATAATGAGGGGGAAAAAATCTCTTCACATGATAAGAAAATTTGTAACATAAGACTTCATAAATTTAGACCACAGTTTGTAGGTATATTTATATTTTATTTTATAATAATATTAAATTTAATTTTAAAAAAAGAAAAATATGATGTTGTTCATATCCATGGAGATTGGAGCTCAGCATTCTTCTCTAAAATTTTAAAAAAACTTACTAATGCAAAGATTATTGTATTTTCAATACATGACCAACTGTCT
>NZ_VANU01000003.1:215808-398582 GCF_005771535.1 Arcobacter arenosus | reverse complement strand
TGGTGGTTTTAGCGAAGTGGAAATACCCAGCTCCATTCCGAACCTGGAAGTCAAGCACTTCTGCGCTGATAATACTGCAGGGTCCCCTTGTGGAAACGTAGGCCGCTGCCAGCTCTTGAGTATTACTTTTTCAAAGCTTCATTCTAGTTAACTTCTATTAAAGTTGATCTGGGTGAAGCTTTTTTTTTAGCCTTTTTATAATATTATACGCAAAATAAAAATTACAAGATTACGTATGAAACAACAATCAAAACTAATAATTAAAGACTTAAAGAGTAAAATTAAAGATAGTGTTAAACATTCTGTATTTAAATTTATATTCTCTTTGTTGGCTGCATATTTTATAGCATTTATTCCTAATTATTCTTATTTATCTTATGATGCCTCATTAATGTTGTTTATTTTACTCATAGCAGCTTTTTTATGGATGACTGAGGCAATTCCTGCCTTTGCTGTTTCTTTTCTAATTATAGCTCTTGAAATACTTTTATTGGGCTATCATAATTTTGATTTTGATTCTTCTAATAAAGAATGGGTATATTATTTAAAAGCTTGGTCTAATCCTTTGATTTTTTTATTTATGGCTGGATTTATTATGGCTATTGCAGCTTCTAAAACAAAATTAGATTTATGGTTAGCAAAAAGAGTTTTATTTTATTTTGGTAATAAACCAAACAATATTTTGACAGGTTTGATGTTGATTACCTTCATTTTATCTATGTTTATATCAAATACAGCAACTACTGCAATGATGATGACCCTTCTTATCCCAATGCTTAAAAATATGAATAAAGATAATCCTTTCCAAAAAGGAATATTACTTGGTATTGTGATTGCTGCTAATATTGGTGGGATGGGTACAATTATAGGAACTCCTCCTAATGCAATTGCAGTTGGAATACTAGGGGATAATGCTCCAAGTTTTGTTGAGTGGATGATTATTGCATTACCACCAGCAGTTTTATTAACTATTATATTTCGATGGCTAATATTAAAAAAATATAAATCTAATGAAGATACTATAGATATAGAAAAAGTAAAAAGAGTTTCTCACTTTGATGATTCAACAAGCACTTTTACTAAAGTTCCTACAATCCCAAGTTGGAAAAAAAGTCTTGTTATAATTGTATTTACTATAACTGTATCATTATGGCTTACTGGACCGTTACATCATATACCTACTCCTGTTGTATCTTTATTTCCAATAGTTGTTTTTACAGTATTTGGAATAATCAATACTGATGATATAAAAGAGATTAATTGGGATGTTATTATACTTATTATTGGAGGGCTATCCTTAGGTGCTGGTGTTGCTAAAACAGGTCTTGATACTTGGATAGGAACACAATTTAGTATAGATGGATTAGATTTATTTTTAATAGCTTCAATATTTACTTTTATTGTAATATTAGTATCAAATTTCATGAGTAATACAGCTGCCACAAATATCATATTACCTTTAGTTGTTGCTTTAGTTAGTAGTATGGGAGATTCTATTGTTTCTTATATGGTAATAAGTGTAGCATTATGTGCCTCATGTGCAATGATACTTCCTGTATCTACTCCACCTAATGCCATTGCTTTTTCATCTGGGAAGTTAAACTCAAAGGATTTTATATTAATTGGTTTAGTTGCAGGACTTTTAGGACCAATTTTAATTTTATTGTTATTAAGTATTTATATTTAGAATTGAATAAAAAATAAGACATAAAAAAAGGCCCGACAAAATCGGACCTTTAGGTTAGAAAACGAATTCTTATAATCTTGATTCGTATCTTCTAAGCATGTATAATCTTTTAAGCATTTTCTTTCTAGCAGAAATTTTTTGTTTTTTTCTGATTTCAGTCATTGGCTCAAAAAATCTTCTAGCTCTAGTTTCAGTAACAATAAGATTTCTATCACATTGCTTCTTAAACCTTCTGTAAGCTTCGTCAAAAGATTCGTTTTCTTTTACTTTAATGCCTGGCATATAAAGTTCACCTTCTTTCTTTTAAAATTTAGGCGCTCATTATATTTAAACTTTGCTTAATTTTTATTTAATCATTATAAAGATATAATCGGGTACTTTACAACAAGGTTAATAATTTGGAATTAACACATTTAGATAATAATGATAGACCAAAAATGGTTGACGTTTCTTCGAAATCAGATACAACTAGAATAGCTATTGCTTCTGGAAAAATAAGTATGAGTCAAGATGCATTTGATGCAATTGTTCAAAATAATACAAAAAAAGGTCCAGTTTTACAAACAGCTATTATTGCAGCAATAATGGGAACAAAAAAGACTAGTGATTTAATCCCTATGTGTCATCCACTTTTACTAAGTGGAATAAATTGTGATGTAGAAGAGATTCCATCTCTTCCTGGGTTTAAACTTTTTGTTACCGCAAAACTAACTGGACAAACTGGTGTTGAGATGGAAGCTTTAACTGGTGTTTCTATTGGACTTTTAACTATTTATGATATGGTTAAAGCAATTGATAAGTCAATGGTTATATCTGAAGTTCAATTAGAGAAAAAGTCAGGCGGAAAAAGTGGTGATTTTATAAGAGGTGAATAGAATTGATTGATTTAAATAAACATAAATTAGAATTAGAATACCCATGTAATTGGAAATATAAAATTGTAATTATTGAAAGTATAAATGTAAAATATATTTCAAAAGATATTTTTGGAGAAAGAGACCATAAAGTAAAAGAATCTAATGTAAGCAAAAAAGGAAAATTCAAAAGTTATAACATAGAACTGATAGTTCATAGTGATGATGATAGAGAAGAAATACATAGATTATTAGGCGAACACAAAGATATAAAAATGGTATTATAAATATGCATAGAAGAGATTTTTTTAAAGCAGCAGCATTATTATATGCATCAAAGCAAAACCTTTTTGCAGATGAAACTAATGTTATCAGTGATTTTTTTTCAAAACTATTTTTTAATGATGAAAAAAAATATGTTGTTTTAGATAAAGAGACTTTGCAGAAAAAAGAGATAATACTTAAACAAGAGCAGATTAAAAAGAGTGCTGAAGCTATTATTGAAGAAGAAAGTAATATTGCAGATAATCTTCAATCTGAAAAAACTCAATTAAAAAGTAATAATCTTATAAAAAAAGATATTTATATTGAAGATAAATATAAAAATGATTTTATTTCAGTAAGAAAAAAATTAGCAGCAATTCAATCTTATGTGGGTTATGGAAATTTCAATATAACTTCTTTTGATTATAGTTTAAAAATTGCAAAAAATGTTAGTAGTATTGGTCAATTTACAAAATCAGAATTAGAATTTTTAGAATCAATTTTTTATTATGACCCTAAAATGCATGGTTTTTATGGAGAAAGAATCTCAAAAAATATAACAGATAAAATTGATATAAAAGAAGTTGTAAAAATACCTTATACGGGCCATTACTTATTTAGAGGTCACTCAGAAGAGACTTATTATAAAATGGTTGAAGATATTGGTGAGTCTATGGTTTTAACTTCAGGTATTAGAAGTATTGTAAAACAAACAAAACTTTTTTTAGACAAATTAGATTCTGAAAATGGAAATTTTACTGTTGCTGCAAAATCTTTAGCTCCTCCTGCATATACCTATCATACAATTGGTGATTTTGATGTTGGGAAAAAAGGATTTGGTCATGCAAATTTTACATCAAGGTTTGCCTTAACCCAAGAGTTTTTAGCTATGCGAAAACTAAAATATATAGATATGAGATATACAATTAATAACAAAGATGGAGTAAGATATGAACCTTGGCATGTTAAGGTTATTTAAATTAATTATTACAATTTTATTTGTACAAAACCTTTACGCAAATACCACTGTAATGGATTTTAATTTTATTAAAAAAGGTATTCAAGATGATAATACTTTATTAATTGTTGGTGGAATTCAAGGTGATGAACCGGGAGCTTTTATGGCAGCTTCATTGATTTCAACACACTATAAAATTAAAAAAGGTTCAGTTTGGGTTGTACCAAATTTAAATTTTTATTCAATTATAAAAAGAAATAGAGGCCCTTTTGGGGACATGAATAGAAAATTTGCTGAGTTAGCAGAAGATGATCCAGATTTTAATTCAATTCAGAGGATTAAAAAATATATAACGGCCCCTGAAGTAAAGTTAGTATTAAATTTACATGATGGTAGTGGTTTTTATAGAAAAGAGTATAGAAATTGGTCTTTTTCTCCTGATAGATGGGGGCAAAGTTCAATTATTGACCAAACTAATTTAGATATTGAACATTATGGAAATTTAGAAGAGATATCAAAACAAGTTTGTGAACATGTAAATAATAATTTATTAAGACAAAGGGATGAGTATAGAGTTAAAAACACTCATACAAGAATGGGTGATAAGGAGATGGAAAAAACATTAACTTATTATGCAATAAACAATGGAAAAGCAGCTTTTGGAAATGAAGCTAGTAAATCTTTACCTTTATATGAAAGAACATATTATCATCTTCATGCCTTAGAAAAATATATGGAAATTATGGGAATTGAATTTGAAAGAAAATTTGATTTAAATTTAGTTGCTATTAAAGATGTTATTGACAATGATATTTATATCTCATTTTATGATGATAAGATTCATTTGCCTTTATCAGAAGTTAGAGATGTATTAAAATATTTTCCAGTTAAAAAAGATGGAACTTTAGATTTTAAACCATCAAATCCTTTAATGACAATAGTACGAAATGATAATTTCTTTAGTATTTATTATGGAAATAGATTATTGGCAAATTTGAAACCAGATTATTTTGAGATGGAAAATCTAAGTGAAAATATTTTAATGAATATTGATGGTGAAGAAAAAGCGGTCAAAATTGGTTCAATTGTTGATGTTGATTCAGACTTTGAAATTAAACCAATTAAAGATTATAGAGTAAATGTCATTGGCTTTGTTAAAAAAGGCAAAAAAAATGAAGTTGGTATAAATATCGAAAAACATAAAATATTAAAAGACTATTCTATTGATAAAAAAGGTAAATTATTTAGGGTAGAATTTTACAAAAAAGATAAATTTGCAGGAATGGTTTTAATTAATTTTGATAAAGGAAAACTCAAAAAAATTAAAAACTCAATTGCTTCAAATGAGGATAAAGAATCTACTTTTTTATCGGTTTTATAATTAAAAATTAAAAATAAACCAAAAGTCACTATGAATTTCGATTGTAGCTTTATTTCGATTTTCAAAGTGCTCTTTTAAATCAAAACTCTCTTTTCCATAATTATCTTTATACTCTTGAATAAAATTGTTGTAATCTTCTTCTTTTATGGCTGTTACTTTAAAAGTAACTAGGTCATATTGTTTATTTTCTATTTCAAACTCTTTATGTTCTATTTGATTTACATTTATCCCTGCGTAACGATTCTTTTCATCTTGTGTTAAATTCATTTCTATATTCGCTCTCATTGAGGCAAAGGTATGTAAAAATTGTTCAAGGGGAATAGTTAAAGAATTAACTTTTAAAGCAGAGTTATTATCATAAGCCCAGCCACCACTAATATCAAGTTTCACACTAAAAATATCTTCTAAAACACCTGCAATATCATCAACTGCAGGAAGTTGATCAAATTTTATATTATCATTATAATTCATCTTCAATTTCCATTTTTACAACAAATTCATCAAGGGGCATTTGTTTATAGCTTTTTGTAATTATATATTTTAATTCATGTATATACTCTTGAACATTTCTATATCCAATTGCACTGTAAATTATATTTGAATTTTCATCCATAAAAAGTGTAGCTGGGTATGCAGTTGCTTTTATATGTTTTGCAAACTCTTTTGGTGAGCCTCTAAATTTTTTAAAAACAATATCTACTTTATTTGCGGTATAAATATCAACTAAGATAAAGTTTTTATCAATTAAGGTTGTTATTGTATTGTTTTTGAAATTTTCATTTAGCATTGCTTCACAATAAGGGCAATCGGGAATATGAAAAAATATCATAAGTTCTTTGTTTTGTTTTTTTGCTTCTTGTATTTTGTTATCAATATCTAAAATATTATTTGCAAAACTATTAACTGAAAAAAGTATAAATAAAAAACTAAATATATATTTCATAATTACCTCTAAAAAAGATTATAAAAAAGCCCAATTATTTGGGCTTTTTTTATTCGATAGTACTATCTATCGCAGATTCTAGTTGATCTTGAGCATCAATAAGTGGAGTTAATGATTCATCATCATAAATATTTGTAGACATAATCCAGTTATAAACTGAAGGATATCCCATTCTAGTGAAATTTTCATCTTTTTTCTTGTACATATACATAGTACAAGGAGCAAATGCCCCAACTTCTGGATGTTTTTTATGAACTGGATATATAACTTCTAATTTACAAATAGAATAGGTATCATAAAATTCATAATCATCTACATCATTTTCTGATAAGTCATCAATTACAGGATAGAATCCTGCAACAATAAATCCTAATGATTCTATTTCCCCTTCCATTGTTTCTTGATAACTATCTTTTGCATCTTGGATATCATCACCATCTTCAACTTTTAAATTAAAGGCAAATCTAGTAACTAACTCACCATCAGGTCTAATTTTTTTATAACTTAATTTTATAAACTCACCTTTTGGAAGTGCCTTTTTTAATGCTTTTGTCATTTGATCATGTAAAGCAATTAAATCTTTGTTTGTTTTAGGAACTCCTGAAATTCTTGACATACCAGTTAAAGATAATGATGAAATATTAATAGTTTTACCATCTTTTGAATATACAGAAGTACTTAATGGAGCTAAAAGACCAAATTCAGGAAAATCTTTTAAAAGTTTAGCACCATATTTTTTATTATGTACAAACATTAATCTATAGATTTTAAAGTCTTTTCCCCCACCAAATCTTTTTTCAAAAGCCACATTCATATTGTTATTTCCAATTATTTCAAAACCAGAATCTTTGAAAGCTTTTTCAATAGTTTTAGCTGTAATTTTGCCATCACTATTTTTCATACTGTAAATTCTAATATCATCTCTTAACTTATCTTGAGAAGCTAGAGCTTGTGATAAGTTAGCAAATAAGAAGATTGCTAGAAAACTAAGTATTGAAAGAAATCTTTTATTCATAATATTTCCTTTATCTTTTTTTTGCAGTAAGTTCAACTTCTTTTTCGTAAGTTTCCCCTTTTCTGTCCATTGCAATAATCTTAAGAGAATCACCATATTCAGTCTCTTTTCTCTTAACGCCATTGTCTAACTCTCTACCTGTTAACTTTCTTCCAACTTTGAAGCTATCACATTTAAATTGGAATTTAAATATTGGATTTTTAGAGAAGAATTGACTTGTTGATATATCAAGAACTGTTTCTTCTCCAACTTTTCCAGTTATGTGAGTGATAAAGTTTGCATCATCTGCATTTCCAGTTTTAGCTTTTGCTTGGTTATATGTCATCATTGGATGAGAGAATGCCATTTTTGCAGTTGCTACACCATCTTTGATTTTAATTTTTACTGCTGTTATTTTATTTCTTGCCATTTAGTTTCCTACCCTTCACATCCACCAGCTGCAACTTCTGTTGTAGCTTTGGTCATGTATATTTTCCCATCTTTTGCTTCGACTAATACCATGATTGTACCACTTTCAGCCATTTTAATTTTTACATCATATTTTTGTAAATCATATTTGTTTGTTTCATAAACTGCAACTGCACTTTCTGGGTTTGCATCTTGAAATAACGCAACTGTTTTTGCATCTAATGATGTTTCAAATTTAACAGGAACTGCTGCCCCACTTGAATTGATTTTAGGAACTTTGATTTTAATCTTATCTGTTTCAATTACATCTTTTACTCCATATAATGCTTTTGTAGCATCATCAATTGTATGAGCTTCCCACACTTGTGGTTTTAATTTTCTATAATCGCTTGCTCTAAGATTCATAGGAACTACAGAAAGTGCGATTAAACTTCCAGCAAAAGTTAAAAAATTTCTTCTATTCATTAATATTCCTTTTAAAATTTCAACATGTAGTCAATAACTTGTTTAAACTCTTCATCACTAAGCGAAGAACCACCCTTTGCTGGCATACCCATGTTAGTACCCTCTAAGGCATTTTTATATACTTTATCCATCCCTTTTGTTAAATATGTAGACCAAGCAGTTTTATCCCCAGCTTTTGGAGCAACTCCAGTGTTGTGGCACATTGTACAATTTGCTTCATATGCAGCTTTTGCATCAAAACTTACTTTGTGAGCCTCATCTTTTACAACTACAGGTAAATCTCTTACAACTGAAATAGGAGGCTCGAAATCAGTAATTCCACCGCCCTCTTCAAGTCTTACAATATTTTTAGTTTGTTGACAGTTTGACATACAAGGTTTTTCACCTTTTGCCAATCTTTTTGCACTGTAGTTTGATGGAACTTCATAAAATGCTCTAACATTTTCAATTCCATTAGGTCCATCAATATCAGGGATAAACCCATATCTATTTGGCATATAAATTTTTTTGAATTTTTCTTTATCTAGTTTAAAAGTTTCATTTACAATTTCACCATTAACTTTCATCCCATTGATATATAACATATAAGCTACTAATGAATAAGTTTCATCATTAGTTAATGTTTTAGATTTAGTATGAGGCATTGCATCTCTAATATACCAAAATAAAGTACTTGCAACTGGCCAATAAGAACCAAATACTCTAGAAGGACCTTCCGCTGTTGGATTTAACCATCTATTATTTTTAAGAGTTTTTTTCATCTCTTTTGCTTTTCCAGCTGATAGTGCAGGGTATCCACCGCCACCACTACCAAAGTCACCGTGACACATGATACATTGTTGTTCATAAAGAATTTCACCCTCATCAACATATCCATATCCATCAGGTAAACCTTCATTTAAACCATTTATATCTTTATTCCATGCATCATATTCATTTTTTGTTGGAACTCTACCATGGTTGAAAGAGACTTTTATCCCATCTTCACCTTTAGAAACATCTGAATTTTTATAAACTTGAGGGTTTACTTTATATGGACCTGTTTGACCATCTTTAATTGGGTAATAAACTCCACCACTAATATCTTTTTTTGCATTCCATAAGCCATTATATGCAGTAGATTCAGATTCTTTTGCATGTGAAACTGTTATTAGTGCAGTAGTAGTTATAAGTGAAGCTACTAATGTTTTATATTGTTCTAACTTGAACATGGTTCACCTCCCCTTTTTCATTTACTTCCCAAGTTTCAATTGCATTTCTATGGTAAACAGATTCAACACCCATTCCTTTATTTTTATCTTTTCCATAATCTTCTTTTTTTACATCAAATCCAAATACTTCTTGATCAATAGTTGGTTGGATAAATCCTGCATCATCAATTGCCCTTGAAGTTAGTAAAAGCTTTTCACCTTTTTTATATTTATGGATATAACTCCATCTTGTCCAACATTTTGGAAGAACTAAACCTTTAATATTTGCTTCAACATAGTTATTCCCACCATCAAATGATAAATCTACTCTAGTAATTGTTCCCATTCCAGACCAAGCTAAACCTTCAATCTCAACCATTGCTCCATCTTCTAAGTCTGTCCATGGTTTTTCTGGACTAGGGATTACAACTGTTGAGTTTACTTCATTTGCATAGAAGTGTTGAACAGCTTTTCCTGTTGGTTTAAGGGCTGTATATTTTGACGTTTCCTCTTTTGCATACCAAGGCTCACTTGCAAAGTCTAATCTTTTTAGCCATTTAACACAAAGATTCCCTTCCCAACCTGGAAGAAGTAATCTTACTGGATAACCTTGTTCAGGTCTTAATGCTTCACCATTTTGTCCCCAAACAATCATTGCATCATCTAAAACTTTTTCTACAGGAACTGATCTTCCCATTTCAGAGTTATCACTACCCTCTGCTAACATCCATTTTGCTTCAGGTTTTAATTTTAAGTCTTCTAAAATAGTTTTGATATAAACACCAGTCCATTCAGCACAAGACATAAATCCTTTTGCAAATTGTAAAGAATTGTATTGAGGTCTTCTCCACTCTTGTCCACCATTTGCAGGGCACTCAATAAAATGTGTTCTTGTTACTCTTGGATATCTTTTTAATTGTGCAAGTGTTAATACAATTGGTTTTTCTACAAGTCCCGTAATCATAAGTCTATATTCATTTGGGTCAACATGGGCAATACCACCATGACATCTTGAAAAGAATAAACCATTTGGAGTAATAATTCCATCTGATTCATGAATTGGAGTAACAGCAATAGAAGCTCTATAGTTACCTGAAGCTAAAAGTTTTGTATTTCTTCTTGTTACATTATGTTCATAAGCTGATGGGATACCATATCTATTTTTTGTAACTGGGTCACCCCAAGATTGTCCCCATTTAGGATGGTGCATAATAGCAGGGTCATCTTCTGATGCTTTAAGTAATGATGGAGCAACAACACTACTTGCTGCTACAGCACTCATGGCACCAGTTTTTTTGAAAAAGTCTCTTCTACTAAGTACTTTTGATTTCTCATTAGTTACATCAGTATTAGAATCTTTAATAAAATCTGACATATTTTTCCTTTATCTAGTATTCAAAATGAGTCAAGCTTTGACGTTAAAAAAGCTCGTACATCTATTATTAAAGATTCTAAATAAATTAATATTAATTGAATATAAATATAACTATAACCTTCATTTATGCACATTATTATATAAAACTATATTATGATATTATTATTAGTTTAACTTATTAAAGTAGTGGAAAAAATACAATTTTAAGGGAATTTATCTGTTTTAAAGTTACTAATTTCAGTTTTATTATGATTTATAATTCTTTTTGAAAATGATTAATTTTTTTAAGTTTGTGTCTTTTTTACACAAAAAATATAAGTAAAGTATTTTTTGATAGGATTTCTCCTATCAAAATAAGGGATTAATTATTTAGTAAACCAATTCTTGTTTTATTTTTTCTTGATTTAGTTTTTTACAAGCTGATTTATAAAGTTCTTCTATTCTGTCAACTTTGTCTCCAAGTTGTTTTGCTATATCTTCAGATTCAACACCCTCTTCAATTGCAATAAAAACTTTATATTCTTTTTTTGTAAATCTTCTTTTTAGCACTTCTTTTAATTCTTGACTATCTTTTAAGTCACCAACAAGTTTTTCAATATGTGGAAGTACAACTTCTTTTAAATCCAATTTTATTCCTTTTTTAATATTTGTAATTATAACCAATTATTTAGTTTTTCAATATCATTATATGAAGTTAAATCTAACATTATTGGAGTAATTGATACATAATTTGCTTTAATTGCTTCAAAATCACAGTTTTTATTTGGACTTTCTTGCCAAATTAAAGGGTGTAATCCAATCCAATAAAACTCTTCACCCCTAGGATTATAATGTCTATGGGTATCGTTTCCATATTCTCTAAATCCAGCCTTTGTGATTTTTATCCCTTCGCACTCTTCAATTGAAATTGGAGGAATATTTATATTTAAAAATTTTCTATTTTCTAAAGGGAATTTATCATCAAGAATTTTTTTTGCAATCTTTGCAATGGTTTTTTTAGCTAATGCAAAATCAAAGCCTTCTTTTATATCTTCACATCTATTTCTGCACACTTGTGAAATAGCAATTGCTGGAATACCTTGTAATACTGCTTCCATAGCTCCTGCTGCTGTACCACTATAAGTAATATCTTCACCCATATTAGCACCTATATTTATACCACTTATCACAAGGTCTGGTTTAAAACCCTCTTTAAAAAGATTGTTTAAAGATATAAAAACACAATCTGTTGGTGTACCATCATCAATTTTGTAATAATCATCATCAACATTTACAAGTCTTAAAGGTCTATCTAAAGTTAAAGAGTGACCACATGCTGATTTATTTTTGGCAGGGGCTACTACTATTATTTTGGCAATGGGACTTAAAGCTTCAATTAAAGCTTTCAAACCAATTGCATCAAATCCATCATCATTTGTTAGTAAGATTTGTTTCATGCTACTACATATGCTCCATCAATATTTTTTATTAATTCTTCTACTTTAGAAGTTACACTAAATCCACTTTCTAGTTCTATATCAGCAAGTTTTGCTTTTACTAATATTTTAAGGGGTCTTTTCCCTTGATTATTTGCAACAATATCAAATAATTTGTATACATTATCAGCATTGTCTGTATGGGGAAGTGCTATTGTTAAAGGTGGTTCCTGTTTTTCAACATGTTTTGTTTTAACTTTGTCTTTTTTCGCGTCTTCTAAAGATTCTATTTTTAGTATATTCATTCTTGTAAAGTCACCGTCTTTGGTAACCTTTACTTTAAATGCAATTGGTTCTGAATCCCATGGGTTAGATAAATCGATACCAAAATCATCTTCTAACTCTTTTAATCTATTTTCAAAAAGCATAATCTCAATATTTCCGTGAAGGTCAAGTACATTTGCTATACCAAATTTATTACCTTTTTTAGAGATTTTTTGAGTTATCTCTTCAATCTTCCCAATTATAAGAGCTTGTGAACCATCTGCAACTTCATCGATTCCAGAACTTAAAGTATAATTGATTTTGTCAAGTTCATCTCTATATCCATCAAGGGGGTGTCCAGATACATAAAACCCTAATGAAGCTTTTTCAAACTCTAAAATCTCTTTAGGCTCAAACTCAGGAAGGTGTTCAAGTTCTATCTCTACCCTTGTTAATTCTTCACTATCTCCAAACAATGAACCAGTTGACATCTTTTTAGCTTGCATAGCTTTTCCAACAGTTTCACCAATTATCTCAATTTGTTGAAGCATTGCTTTTCTAGAATAATGAAAACAATCTAAAGCACCAGCTTTAATAAGTGCTTCAATTACTCTTTTATTTACTTTACTCCCATCAATTCTAGAGATAAAATCTGATAAGTCCTTAAACTCTCCATTTTCATCTCTTTCTTTAATAATTTGGTTAATTGCCACATCCCCAGCACCTTTAATGGCACCCATACCAAACATTACAACCTCTTGACCATCTGTTTGTCTTGCTGAAAATACAGAAAAAGATTTATTGATATCAGGTGGAAATAGTTCAATCCCCATTCTTTTAACTTCATCCACATATTTTACAACTTTATCTGTATTATCTTTTTCAAGAGTTAGTAGGGCTGCCATAAACTCTGTAGGGTAGTATTTTTTTAGGAAACTTGTATAGAAAGTTACTAGTCCATAAGCTGCTGAGTGAGATTTGTTAAATCCATATCCGGCAAATTTTACAATCAGGTCGAAAAGCTCTTCACAGTGCTCTTTTACATAACCTTTTTTTACTCCACCTTCAGCAAACTCACCTTTTAGTCTATCCATCTCCTCTTTAATCTTTTTACCCATAGCCCGTCTAACTAAGTCCGCACCACCAAGACTAAATCCACCAATAGTTTGTACAATTTGCATAACTTGCTCTTGGTAAACAATAACCCCATAAGTTGGCTCAAGTATAGGTTTTAAAGGTTCAACAAATTCATCATAGAAGTATGAAATTTCTGCTCGTCCATGTTTTCTATCAATAAAGTCATCAAGCATTCCCGATTCCATTGGACCTGGTCTATAAAGGGCAAGCATCGCAATGATATCTTCAAAACCTGATGGTTTAAGTCTTTTAGCCAAGTCTTGCATACCAGCAGATTCTATCTGGAATAATCCAATTGTATTTCCTGATTGGATTAGTTCATAAACTCCTTTATCATTTACATCTTCTAGGATAAAGTTGATTCTTTTTCCATGTCTTTTTTCAACTAGTTTATTTGCTTCTTCAATTACTGTTAGGGTCTTAAGACCTAAGAAGTCGAATTTAATTAAGTCAACATCCTCTACATATTTACCATTATATTGAGTTGCAAGGGTGTCTAATCCACTTGGTTTAAATAGGGGTGTTTTTTTCCATAAAGGCTCATTTGAGATAACAACACCTGCTGCATGGGTACCAGCATTTCTATTTAATCCTTCAAGTGCTAAAGCAAAGTCCCATGTTCTTTTTGAAAGGGGATCCATCTCACAAAGTTCTTTAATTTTAGGTTCTTTTTCCCATGAATCAGTTAGATTAATTCCTAATTCATCTGGAATAAGTTTTGCCATAGCATCTGCTTTTGAGTAGGGCATATCTAAAACTCTAGCAACATCTCTAATAACCCCTTTAGCTAGAAGTTTACCAAAGGTGATAATTTGTGCAACATTGGCACGACCATATTGTTGTACAACATAATCTATAATTTCACCCCTTCTACTTTGACAGAAGTCCATATCAATATCGGGCATCGATACCCTTTCTGGATTTAGAAATCTCTCAAATAGTAAACCATAAGGCATAGGGTCAATATCTGTAATATATAAAGAATAGGCAACTAAACTTCCTGCTGCTGAACCCCTTCCTGGTCCTACAGGGATTTTCATCTGTTTTGCCACAATAACGAAGTCCCAAACGATAAGCATATATCCTGGGAATTTCATATTGTTGATAATATCAATCTCAACTTGTAATCTATCTCGATATTCTTGATGCTTTTCAGGAGGAACAATTTTAAGTCTATCTTCTAAACCTTTCCAACATTCATGGATAAAAAGTGCTTTATCGTTTTCTAAAGAGTATTCTTCATCTGGAAATGGTATTTCAAGGTTTTGCTCTCTTAATTTATCCCTTGTAAATTTAAAGTTTGGTGGAGTAGGGTTTCCTAGTTTTATCTCCAAATTACATTTATCTGCTATCTCTTGAGTTGCTTCAATAGCTTCAGGAATATCTGCATAAAGTCTTGCAATTTGTTCTGGAGATTTTAAATAAAACTCATGAACAGAGTGTCTTAATCTGTTTGGATCATCATAAAGTTTATTCATTGCAATACACATAAAAGCTTCATGGGCATCAGCATCTTTTTGTTCTAAATAATGGGTATCATTTGTGGCTACCACTTTTATACCCGTTTCTTGGGAGATTCTTAATATTTGATCATCTACATAGTGTTGGTCTCCAATACCATGTCTCATGATTTCAAGGTAAAAATCATCCCCAAAAATTTCCTTATACTCTAAAGCAATATTTTTTGCAGCTTCGTAACCTTTTGCACCATTTTTAACATTTCTTTCATTTTGTAAATTTAGATGCCAGTTAATCTCCCCTTGTAAACAAGCAGCAGAGCAAACTAGTCCTTCACTATTTTCTCTTAAAAGTTTTTTATTTATTCTTGGGTAGTAGTAAAAACCATACATATAAGCTTGTGAAGAAAGATACATTAAGTTTTTGTATCCAGTATCATTTTTTGCATATAAACATAAGTGGAATCTTTGCCTATTTGTTTTATCCCCAATATCTTCTGAATTGTGAATATATGCTTCCATTCCGATGATTGGTTTAATTCCCTCTGCTCTCATTGCATTATAAAAGTCAATGGCTCCAAACATGTTACCATGGTCTGTCATTGCAACACTTGTCATTCCCATTGCCTTTACTTTTTTTGCAAGTGGTTTGATTTTATTGGCACCATCTAAAAGTGAATATTCTGTATGTAAATGTAAGTGTGTAAATTGTGGAGTTTGTGACATTATTTTAACTTTTCTTCTGGATTTAATTTTTTGTGATTATATCCAATGAGAGATAAAAGTCTTAAAAAAATTCAGGGTTTAGTTTTATACTTTAAGAGTAGATTTATTACTTAGAAAAATCTTTTTTGCTTCTTTATATCCAAAGTTAAAACAGTTATTTAATTCTTTAAAAGTAAACATTGAATAATCTCTTATCTCATAACTTCCAAGATAAGTGTTTGCATTTAAAATTGAGTGGGAATGGTTTTCATAAAGTTGGGTAAAAAGTCCCTTTTTTATATATCTAATTGGATTGAAACTAAGTTTTTTTATTTTTTTATGACTTTTTGGGAAAAGGTCGATTGCAAAAACTTCATATTCTTGCTTCTCAAAAACTTTTATTGGTAAACAATCAAAAAGTCCCCCATCAATTAAATACATATTTTCATAAGAAATTGGTTTAAATAGGGGAATTAAAGCACTCGATGCCATACATAAAATATGGGAATCACCTTTATCAAAATAGTGTAATTGTCTTTTCTTTAAGTCATAGGCCGTTACATATACTTTTTTGGGCATCTCTTCAAGGTTTGAAATAGGAAGAAGGTCATTTAGTATTTTATTTTCTCTTTCAATTTTTAATAGACCATTTTTAAAGTAGTTGAATTTTAAAACACTTTTTAACTCTTTAGAAGAGAATATTTTTAATTGTTCTTTTGCCTTTACCCCAGATGCATGAGAAGCTGAAATAATAGCTCCAATTGAACTACCTGAATATGCATCAATTTGGATATTGTTCTCTTCCATAAAGTGTAAAACACCTAAGTGAAAAGCCCCTCTTGCTGCACCTCCACCTAAACTAATAGCAAATTTTTTTTCCATCAATCCTCTAACCAGTTAATAATTTTAAACTCACCTTCATATGTTTCAACAATAGCGGTACAAGACTCTACCCAATCTCCACAATTTATATACTCTATTGTATTTATATCTTTGATTTCAGCTTTATGAATGTGTCCACAAATGATACCTTTGTATCCCTTATGTTTTGCATGGTTTGCTAATGTATCTTCGAAGTCAGTTATAAATGAAACAGATTGTTTAACATTATCTTTTATATATTTAGAAAGGGACCATTTTGACTTGATTCCTAATCTTATTCTAATAACATTAAACATTTGATTCAAGTTTAATAAAAAGTCATATCCATAATCACCTAAAATAGCAAGCCATCTTTTTGTCATAGTGATTGAATCATAAAAATCTCCATGGGTAACTAAATATTTTTCACCTTTTATAGAAGTATATTCAATCTCATTTTTTATATCTAACGAATCTCCTAAAACTAATGGTACAAAAGGTCTTAAAAATTCATCGTGATTACCAGTTATAAATACTACATTACAACCTTTTCTAGCTTTTTTTAATATCTTTTGAATAACATCAGAGTGGGATTGTGGCCAAATAAACTTTCTTTTTATGGCCCATCCATCAATGATATCTCCTACTAAAAATAGGTTTTCACTGTCATTGTTTTTAAAGAAGTCTAAAAGTTTTTTCGTATTAGAAAATTTTGTCCCTAAATGGACATCTGATATAAATATGCTTTTGTATTTCATGAATTGGATTTTATTACCCTTTGATTACAAATTAATAACATGTAACACCCTTGTAATCAAAGAGTAATAGAATCTCAAAATGGAAAAAATAAAAATTTGTTTAGTAAGTGATACTGTATATGATGTAAATGGTGTTTCGAGATTTATCCAGGATTTTTCAAAGGAAGCACTTGTTTTAAAAAAAGATTTTTGTGTTATTACATCAACTAAAAAAACACATTATGAAAAAATATCTAATATAAAAAATATTAAGCCTTTATTTACAATGAAAATGCCATTTTATAAATCCTTAGATTTAGTTTTGCCAAATTTTTTTAAAATAAAAAATGAGATAAAAAAATTAAATCCTGACCTATTGCATATCTCAACTCCAGGGACTGTTGGTTTATGTGCCCTTATAAGTGCAAAAATACTAAAAATACCAGTTGTTGGAATTTATCATACAGATTTCCCTGCTTATATGTATAAAAACACAAAAAGTAAATTTGTAAAAAAAGGTACTATTTTATTTTTAAAACTATTTTATAAAAGTTATAAGGCTATTTTTTCTAGATCGGAAGAATATTTTAAAACCATTGAAGAGCAATTAAGTTTTAAAAAAGAGGATTTATATACTTTAAAAGCTGGGATAGACATAAAAAATTTTGATAAAAAGTTTAAAGATGATTCAATTTGGGAAAAGTATGATATTAAACAAGAAAAGTTTAAATTTTTATATACTGGTAGAATTTCCGTTGAAAAAAATGTTGATATTCTTTTAAAGGTTTGGATGGAAAATTTCTTTAAAGAGTGTGAATTGATTCTTGTTGGAGATAAAGAGATTGAGTTTTTAGATAAAGATAAATTAAAAAAAAGTAATATTACTTTAGTTGGAAGAAAACAAGAATTGGAACTATCACAACTTTATGCTTCTAGCGATTGTTTTATTTTTCCTTCAACCACTGATACATTAGGACAAGTTGTTATGGAAGCTATGGCCTCGGGACTTCCTGTAATTATTACAAATGAAGGGGGACCAAAAACTTTTGTAAAAGATGATTGTGGATATATAATAGATTTAAATAATGAAACACAATTAAGTGAAGCAATTTTAAAAATGTCAAAAAAAGATGAAGTTTATTATTCAAAAAAAGAAAAAGCTTACTCTTTTATGAGAGATAAGTCTATCTCCCATAGTTTTTTAGATTTTTGGAATAAGAATCAAGAGATTTTAGAAAAATTAAAAGTGCGAAACTAAAAGTCCATTTTTTATATTTTTAAATCTCTCTTCACCCTCTAAAGCTTTAACTAATTCTAAAGCAAATTGCATTGCTGTAGCAGGACCTCTTGAAGTTATAACTTTTTCATCTATAACGACATCTTGTTTATCAGTATATACAGCTGAATCAATTTTTTTCTCAAAACTAGGATAACAAGTATAAGTATTGTTTAATACCTTTGCTTCATGTAAAGCGTATGGTGAGGCACAAATAGCAGCTACATATTTATCAGATGCTTTCATCTTTTGTAAGGTATCTTTTACAAGTTGAGATGAAGCTAGGTTTTGACAATTTTCTCCTCCACCTGGAAGAACAACCATATCAAAGCCATTTAAATCAGAAATATTTTCAAGTTTTTCATCCGCTTTGATAGTAATTTGGTTAGCTCCTTGTGTCAATATGTCATTAATTGTTGCTACTGTTACATCAACCTTTGCTCTTCTTAAAATATCTATAATTGAAACTGTTTCAATCTCTTCAAATCCACTAGAAATTATTACTAAAACTTTTGACATATAAACTCCTTTTTCAAATTTAATGAAGATTTTATCATAAGTTTGAAAAAATGGGACTTTGTTACTAGTCTTTTAGTTAGATTTTTAAGAAAATGTAAGTTATTTTTTAATAAAATCTTAAGAACTATAAAAAGGGGATTTTATGCTTAAAACTTTTGCTAAATCATGTCTTGTAATTGCCTCTGTGTCTTTATTTACAGGATGTAGTCTTTCAAATTTTACAAATTCAGAAAATACGAGTAAAACAAATACTACAAATAGTACTGTACAAAAAACTTATGTTGATAAGAATGTTGAGAAAGAAAATCAAGATGTTCAGATAACAAAACAACATATTCAAATTGCAAATGATAGGCAAATGAATATCACTTCTCAATCTACATTGGAAGCTACTATTAATTCATTAGCTACACAAATGATGAGAAATCAAAAAATGTCAACAAGTAAACCTGTATTAATTACATCATTTGTTAGATTAGACAATTTCAAAAAAACAACTGAGTTTGGAAGAATTGTTAGTGAAAGTTTGATTAATGAGATGTCAAATAGAGGTTTCAATATAATAGAATATAGAGGACAAATGGCTGTTTCTGTAAATGAAAGAGGTGAATATTTTATTACAAGAAATCCTCATAAACTTAAAGATAAAGTTCCAAATACTTATGTTGTAGTGGGAACTTATTCAAGACAGTATGGTAAGGTTATGTTAAACGCTAGAGTTATGGACAATATTACAGGAAGAATAATTACTAGTGCTAGGGCAACATATAACCACAACATGAAAAATGACTGTCTAATTTTCAAAGATTGTCAACCTGCAAGAACTATTAAAATCATAGAAGAAAAATAGATTTAATGAAACTTCAATTTTTCAAAGTATTAAAAGTTTTAATACTTTTAATACTTCCTCTATTTTTTATCTCTTGTTCTCAACCTAATTTAGTTGTGAAAGATTTTGCGATTATAAATCATAAAGACTTAAGTGGTGCAAACAGTTTTGGGTCTTTAGTTGAGAGCTTAGTAAAAAAACAAGAAAATAAAATTCTAACAACATTAAAAGATGAGGTTGTATTAATCTCAGATTTTGTAAATATTGAAAAGTTAAATAATAAATCTAAATTAGGTTTTTTATTAGCTGAAAATCTAAAAAACTCTATTTCAAATAGAGGGATTCTAATTAAACAAGTTGAGTTAAGTAGATATTTTCAATATGGAAAAAGTGGATTTAATATGCTCACAAGAAAACAAAGTGAAATTATTCAAAGTGAATTAGATAGTAAATATGCACTTATTGGAAGCTATACTTTTACAAAAGAGAGTTTGATTGTATTTATGAGATTAGTTGATCTTCAAAACGGTACAATATTGAGCTCAGCAACAGGTTCTACTTTGATGGATGGTGAAATTAAAGATATGGAAAGAGAGAGTAAAAGACTAAACGTAATTACCCCTATGGTCTTATAATATATCCTGAATCAAAAACTGAGGGTTTATTTGCCCTCTAAATTCATTTTTATTTACAGATACAACCATATCTATATAATCTGGCAAAATCTTTCTATCTGCATGAAATCTTAAAGCTTCAAAAACATATCCATTGTTATTTAGTGTTAATTTTAGATGGTTTTTATCTTTGCCAAAAAGTTCTGATTTTATAATTTTAGAATTACTAATTTTAAAAATAGGTCTATGGTTTTGTAAGCCATATGGTTCAAATTTTTCAATAATATCTAAAAACTCTAAGTCAACACTTGATACATCAAGTTCACCTAATACATCATGCTCTATATGTAACTCTTCAGGCTCTACATTTAAAAGTTGATTTATTCTATTTCTAAACTCTTCAAGGTTGTTTGCTTTAAGTGATAATCCAGCTGCATTTTTGTGCCCACCAAATCCTAAAAGTAAATCAGAAGTTTCAGTAATGATAGAATGAAGATTTATATTTGCATTTGCTCTAGCACTTCCCTTTGCAATACCATTTTTTATTGAGAAAATAAAAGCTGGTTTTTTATAGGAATTTGATAGTTTTGAAGCAACTATACCAATAACTCCTTCATGCCAATCTTCCCCCCAAACTACAACTGCGTTATCTTCTGGGTTTGTAGCATTATTTGCTTTTTGTGAAATCTCTTCTTGTAAAGTTTTTCTGTAACAGTTTAACTCTTCCAACATTTGTAGTGCATCATTTGCTTCATATTGATTTTGTGAAAGTAAAAAGCTTAAGGCTATTGAAGCATCATCCATTCTTCCTGCACTATTAATCTTTGGTGCAATTGTAAAACCAATATCATCAGATACATATAAATCTTTTTGCATCATCTCATTTATTTTAATAAAAGCAGGTCTAGTTGATTTTTTCATCATCTTTAAACCTTGTCTTACCATTGTATAATTAAGGCTTGTCATAGGCATAATATCAGCAATAATAGCCACACATAAAAGATCAAAAAACTCTTGAAGGTTTATATCAAGGTTAAGCTCTTTTTTTAGTGATGCACATAAATACCAAGCAACTTGAGCCCCGCAAATATCTTTAAAAGGAAAGTTACAGTCTTCTTGTTTGGGATTTATAATGGCAAATGCATCTGGAATCTCACAACCAACGGTATGATGATCGGTTATAATCAAATCAATATTTTTTTCTTTTAGTTTAATTGCCGCTTCGCAAGCTGAAATACCATTGTCAACAGTAATTACTAAACCTTCGCTAATCATATCAACAATTTTAGGGCTTAATCCATAACCATGCTCAAATCTATTAGGGATAATATAATTTACATTTACATCGATTTTTCTAAAAAAATCAACTATTATAGTAGTTGAAACAACACCATCAACATCATAATCACCTACAATAGTGATCTGTTCGTTGTTTCTTATGGCTTCTTTAATTCTTTTTGAAGCCTTGTTGATATCTTTGAAGCCATCAGGGGTTGGAAGTTCAGCAAGTTTTGTGTACTTTTCCCCTTGATGTCTAGCTCTTAATAAATTAAATAACTCTTTTTTTGTAATTTTAGTCATTAATTATGTGTATTAGCCTGTCTTACAAATTCTGTAATAATTGGGTTTGGAGTTTCTAAGTGTGAAGTAAATTCAGGGTGGAATTGAACTCCCACAAACCATGGATGATCTTTAATCTCAACAGCTTCAATAAGTCCATTTGATTGTCCAGAAATAATCATTCCAGCTTCTTCTAATCTCTCTTTATATGCTGGGTTTGCTTCATATCTATGTCTATGTCTTTCGTAATAAACCTCTTCATTTCCATATGCTTTTTGTAAGTTTGTCCCTTTTAAAGGTTCAAATGGGTATTCTCCAAGTCTCATTGTACCACCCATTGGTGATTTGTGAGTTCTTAATTGTTTATCTCCATTTTGGTCAATAAATTCATCAATTAAATAAATAATTGGTTCACTTGTTTCAGGATCAAACTCAATAGAGTTTGCTTCTTCAATTTCAAGAACATTTCTAGCATATTCTATTACTGCTAATTGCATACCAAGACAAATTCCAAGATATGGGATTTTGTTTTCTCTAGCATATTTAATAGCCTCAAGTTTACCCTCAACACCTCTATGTCCAAAACCACCAGCAACTAAAATACCATCGGCATTTCCAATAACATCATAAGCTCCGTTATCTTCAATTCTTTGTGAATCACACCAGTGAATATTTACTTTTGTGTTTAAGTGTGCTCCTGCATGGATAAGTGATTCAATTAGAGATTTATATGATTCTTTTAAATCTAAATATTTACCAACAAAGGCAATAGTTACCTCTTCTTGTGGAACTAAAATATTTTTTACTAAAGTATCCCATTTTTCCATATTTGGTTTTAATTTTACATTGAAATGCTCAGATAAAGGATTTAAAATTCCCTCTTTGATAAAGTGTAGAGGCACTGAATAAATTGATTGTGCATCTCCCGCTTCAATTACAGCATTTCTATCAACATCACAAGAAAGTGCTAATTTATCTTTTAGGTTTTTTGGAAGAGGTTTTTCTGTTCTACATACTAACATATGTGGAGTAATACCAATTCTTCTTAATTCTTGAATTGAGTGTTGAGTAGGTTTTGTTTTTAATTCACCAGCAGCTTTAATAAATGGAATTAAACTTACATGAATATTCATTGTATTTGATTTTGGAAGTTCATGTCTAATTGCTCTAATTGCTTCCATAAAAGGTAAACCTTCAATATCTCCTACTGTTCCACCAAGCTCAATAATTAAGAAATCATTGTCTTCCGCTGCTGCATAAATTCTGTCTTTGATTTCATCTACAACATGAGGGATTACTTGAATTGTTTTACCTAAATATCCACCTTCTCTTTCTCTTCTAATTACACTTTGGTAAACTTGTCCTGTTGTAAAAGAGTTTTTAGCTGTTAAAGTTTTATCAATAAATCTTTCGTAGTTTCCTAAGTCTAAGTCTGTTTCTGCTCCATCTGCTGTAACGAAAACTTCACCATGTTCAAGGGGACTCATTGTCCCTGGGTCAACATTTAAATATGGATCGATTTTTAACATAGAAACATTAAAACCTGATTGTTTTAAGATAGTTGCAATAGATGCAGATGTAATACCTTTACCAAGTGAACTTAATACTCCACCTGTTACAAATATAAATTTTGTCATTGTAAGAAACTCCGTGATTTTGAAAAAATAAAATAAAATTATTCGCGATTATAACTAATAGTAAGTAAATAAGAAGTTAACTAAAAGGAGATTAAACCCCTTTTAGTTTTTTAGTTTTTAAGCTTGTCAGCTCTTGGATAGATAAATACTGCTTCTCTAGTTACAGTAACTCTATCAGGTTCATCAACTGCATAAGCTCTTATAGTAACAGTAATTGGCGTATCTTTAGTTTTATCATTAACTAATATTTTATCAGTTTCTAGAATAACTACTTTTTTTGCCATTCTTTTCGGACTTAAGGTAAAAGGCTTAAATCTTTCAATTCTAATATCCTTATTATCAATAATCTCTAAGGCATATGTATGTGGTTTATTATCTGTATTTTGGAATAGGAATAAGAAGTTATTAGAAACAACATTCCCCTCTTTTACTTTATAAAGTTGTGTTGTTTTATTAACATTTAACAACATATACTCTTTTTTACCACCCATAACAAATAAAAGACCTAGAATTATAATTAAGGCAACTGAATACATAATTGTTGATCTTCTAATAAGTTTTGTTGGCTCACCTTTTTCTATATCCCTTGTACTTGTCCATTGAACTAATGAAGGTTTTCCAAGTTTTCCCATAACTGTTGTACATGCATCAACACACTCTAAACAGTTAATACATTCAAGTTGTAAACCTTTTCTAATATCAATATGTGTAGGACAAACTGTTACACATGATTCACAGGCAGTACATTCATCTGTTTCATTTGGCAAATCTTTTGCTTTAAAAATGATTTTTTCTTTATCACTATTGTATATATTACCACCTCTTTTTGTAGAGTAGATAGCTTGATAAGTATCATCATCATAAAGTACTGATTGAACCCTTGAATATGGACAAACATAAACACAAAAGTCCTCTTTTAGCCAAACTACATCATATACTAAAAATCCAGCAATAACTAAAACAAAACCGATTAGAAACCAGTGTTCTGTTGGGTTTTGAATATATGCAAAGAAATCTTCAGGGGGAACAAAATACCACATAAAATCAGCTGCAGCAATTAAAGCTAAAACTGTCCAAATTAAAATTGCAATAACTTTTTTTGAAGCATTTTCTGCTTTACTCCAATCTGGTTCTTTTTGCTTATTTTTAATTCTTCTTAAGCCTAAAAGTTTTGATTCAATTAAGTCTCTGTATATAACCCTAAAAATAGTTTGGGGACATGCCCAACCACACCAAGCTCTTCCTCCAATTGCAGTAACTGCAAAAATCCCAAGGAATAAAAGCATTAGTAAAAATGGCATTAAATATAATTCTTGCATATCAAATGCAACACCCATTAAATGAAGCTGCTTTTTATCAAAAGATAGTAAAAAGATATGGTTACCATCAATTCTAATAAATGGTACAACCAATGCTATTATAGTAGCAGCAACATAAGCGTAGTATCTTTGAATTCTAAATGAAGTTTTTTTCATTGTAGCAGTTTTCGCTTCCATGTCACTATCCTGTCATTTTGTATTTTTCAAATTATATATAAAGTAAACTTATAATAACCATAAAATATTATAAGTTGGTATTATATTTCTAATTGTTTAGTCTTCTGTATGTATTGATTCTAACAAAAATATCATTTATAATTGTATCAATATCAAACTTTTCTTTTTTGTTTAACTTGGGATAGCTCTTTATAATTTTTTCAAATTTAGTAAAAGTTTCATCAAAACTTGTAAAGTTTATTGTAGGTAGATGAATCTCCTTTATCAATCTTTCATCATAGTTTTTATCTTTTCTTTTTAGTAAGACTGGTTTATTGCCACATTCAATTGATTCTAAGCAAGTATTTAATGAACCACATAAGAGGTATTTTGTATTTTGAATACAATTTACATATTCATGGGAGTTTAAAAGTTGTGAAAAACTGTTTTCAAGTTTTTTTTCATCTCCAATAAAAAAATATTTTCCTAAAAGAAGTGGAATTTCATATTTTGTAGTTTTTTCACATAAGTTAATTAAATCTTTAGAGTAGTCTTCATCACCATAAAAAAATAGTTTTTCAATTTTTTTTGAATTATGTTTTTTATATAAAAATTTATTGATGATAGATATAGGGATATCATCAGGGATTTTATAAAGAAAAGAAAAATGATTTTTTGCTTCTGATTCAATAAAATCTGATTTTTCATCACTTTCATAGATTAGAGTATCTCCTTTATTTAAAACCTTTGAAAGCTCATTTAATGTTTCAGTTGTTATGTAATTTTTTATATTTAATTGTTTCTTTGCATAAGCTCCTGCACTAAACTCATTTACACATAAAATAGGGTCACATTTTTTTTCATCTAAAAGTTTAGTAATATAAGAACATCTTCTTATTGCATCTAAACCAAAAGTATGACCACCTTTAGCGTATATATAGACTTTCATTTATACTCCATAAATAATTAAATATATTAAATTATAATTTATTATATTACTGTAAAGTTAATAAAAATGATTAATGAAAATGTATATTTTTACTGAAATTTTTTTTACTAACTTTTATAATCGATACAAGCTTTGACAAACTTTTTAAAAATATTTCTATGCTCTTTTAAATATACTAAGTATTCTGGATGCCATTGTAAAGCAAGTAAAAAAGGATAATCTTTTTTTTCAACAGATTCAATAATAGATTCATGTTTTGATGAAACTTCTAAATCTTTTCCCACTTTATTAATTGCTTGGTTGTGTATACTATTTATTACTATTTCATCTTCTTTTACAGCAGAGTGTAAATCAGTATTTTTTTTAACTTTTGCTTCTTTTATAGGAAAGATAGAGTTTTGATGTATCAAGTACTCATCTAAATCAAGTATTTTTGCATAAAGATTTCCTTCAAAATAGATATTAATTAATTGTGCCCCTCTGCAAATACCAAGGATAGGAAGCTCTTCTTTATAAGCTTTATCAATTATTTCTAATTCAAAGGCATCTCTTTTTTTATCAAGTTCTGTATTATGAGCATCTTTATTGGCACCATATAAAGTTGGGTCTATATCGTTTCCTCCACTAAGTATTAATCCATCTAATCTTTTAAAATCAATATTGTTTTTTGATGGTCTTAACCTAACACAAGAAGCGCCTTGTATTTTTAAATTCCATTTTATAAATAAATATGCAAAAAAATTGCCTTTATCTGGTAAGCAAATTCCAACTAATGGTTTAGCCATGATTCTACTTTCCCCTCCCAAGTTGATAAATTAATAATATTATCTAGATGGGTTAAATACTCTTTTGCTAAAAAGTTCAATGACTCTTTGTCGTTTGCTAAGTTTTCTACTAGAATCCATCTATTCCATTCTTCTGAAATTTCCCATCCTTCTTTTCCAATCATTGAGTTTGATAATCTATAGTGAAATGCAGGTCTTGGTTTTATCTTCTCTTCTGGAAGTTTTGCTCTTACTTTATCTTCATTTATAAAAGTTAAAATAGGAAGAAGGTCAAGGGACCTGTTTCTTGTTGGATTAAATTTTAAATAATCTTCAATAAATTCATCAATTGAAGGATTATATGATTTATCTAATACATATTTGATATACTCATCTTTAAAGTTATCAATAAAAGGTGTAATTTTTCTTGCTAAGTCTATCTTTGCATCTTTATTTATATAGTTTTGAAGTATTAAATATGCTCTTGTATAACTTAGTAAACTTTTTACATCTAAAGATATAACTTCAATATTAATATGTAAACCAAAAGCATAATATATTTTATATTTAGTTCCTTTTGCATGATTTTTTGCTAATTCTTTTATTATCTTATGGATAATTGATACTTCATTTAAAGGAAGAGGTGGCGTACTTATCTCATAGGGAACAATATCTTTTGAAAGTTCACCTATGATTTTTTCAATATTTTCAATATCCTCTTCTTTTATCTCTATACCTATTTTTTTTGATAACTCTTTTATATTTTTTGGAATTTTTTGTTGAGTTAGAAGTTCAAAATCCAATTCAAGTATAAAATCACCATATTTTGAATCAATTTTAAAAAGATAGTTATTAACTTTTTTTATATTGAAACCAAATTTTTTTTCTAAAATAGATAAAACATCTTCTATCTCAATATTTGCAAATTCAAGTTCAAAACCAATATGTCTAATCTCATCTTTATAGTTTTTTGTTACCTTTGGTTCTAAGAAATTACTCATAAAACTATTTCCTTTTTTCAATATCTTTAATTGTATTTATAGCAGCTGGTAAAAGAGTTTCACTTAGTGCAGGATGAATATAAAGCATCTCTTTTAAATGTCTGATATCATTATCTATATACATTACTGTTAATACTTGATGAATCATTGTTGAACTTTGTGGCCCAATCATATGACAACCAAGTATCTCATAACTATTTTTATCAACAATAAACTTTGTAAAAGGATAATCAATTTTCATAGCTTGCGCCTTTGCACTTGCTTTCCATGAAGTTTTTGATACAACAAAATCTAAGTTTTTTTCTTGAGCTTGCTTTTGCGTAAGTCCTACACTTGCAATTTCTGGACTAGTAAATACAGCATGGGGCATATATTTAAAGTTTAAAGGCTCTTTTTTATCTTCAAATAGAATTTTATAAAGATAATTCATCTCATATGCAGCTGCATGTTGTAGCATATATTCTCCTGCTGCATCTCCTACAACATATACACCTTTTGCCTTTGTTTCAAAAAAATCATCTCTTTTTATGTATCCTCTATCATCTATTTCAATATCTGTATTTTCTAGTTTTAGGCTTTTAGCATTTGATTCTCTTCCTATTGCATATAATAAGGCTTCACTCTTATATTTTTTTATGCTTTTGTCTTTATTTTCAAGAATAATTTCAAAGGAATCATCTTTGTATTTAGCATCTTTTACAGTAGTATTAAACTCTATATCAATATTTTGGCTAAACTCTTTTTTAAAAGTTTCTTGTATATCTTCATCTTCATTTGATAAAAGTTCATCTCCTCTTACAAGAAGTTTTGTTTTAATCCCTAAAGCATTAAAAACATTTGCAAGTTCACAAGCAATAAACCCTGACCCAACTATAGAAATAGAAGAGGGTATTTTTTTTAGTGGAAATATATCATCACTTGTCCATGCTCCTTCAAAAAGTGGTTCTTTTGGAGAAGTTCCCGTTGCTATGATGATTTTTTCTGATGTTAGTTTTTCATTGTTTATTTCAACTACATTATTTGAAAGAAAATATCCTACTCCTCTATATAAATCGACATTTTCATTTAATCGAGATTTATAACTTTCATCAACACTATTGATAAATGAATTATTATCTTCAAAAATCTCTTTTAAATTGATATTTTCTATTTTACTTGATATATAATGTCTTTCTGAAGCTTGAATATTTCTAATAACATCGGCATATCCAATTAGAAGTTTTGAAGGGACACATCCTCTGTTTGCACAGGTTCCTCCTAAGCTTGATTTCTCAATTAAGGCAACTTTTTTACCAAGGGCACCTATTTTTTTTGCTAAAGAAGAGGCTCTACCTCCTCCAATTATAATAGTGTCATAAGTTTTCATTTTTTCTCCCTTTTAGTAGAGATATATTATTATAGAATAGTTTTAACATATGAGACTTATTTTTTTATTAAAAACTGAAAATAATTATTATTTATATGCTTAAGAGTTATTGTTTGATTGAGAATATGTAATAAACACCTATTAAAAGAAAATTTTAATAGGTGAATTAATTATGAGAAGTATAAATTCCCTGCAATAGCAAGGATTGTTAGTAGTTTTAATATCACTATTTGAGCAATTTTATTGTTTTTTATTTTCTCAATCATTGCTTTTTTTTGGAATATTTAAGTACATATGTAAAATATCTAATGAAGCTGGTGTAACTCCAGAGATTTCACTTGCATTAAATAGTGTAGGTGGTCTAAACTTTTCAAGTTTTTCAACTACTTCATTTGACAATCCAGGGATATTTTTATATTCAAAATTTTCAGGTATTTTTAATTGAAGCATTTTTTTCATTTTTTCTATTTGTTTTTGTTGTTTATGAATATATCTATAATATTTTGCTTCAATAATAATTTGTTCTTTTAAATATTCATCTGTATCTGCTAAACTTGGAACTAATTTATCAAATTTTGATGCATCAACGCTACTTCTTCCAACAATATCAATTAAAAGTGCTCTATCTTTAATCTTGTCTTCACCTAAAGATTCAAGTAGTTCAAGGTTTTCTTTTTTAGATGTAAACCATTCATTTGCCATAAATTCAACTGCATCATTTAAAGTTTTTCTTTTATGCTCAACTTTTTGTATTTGTTCATCAGAAACTAAACCTAAATCATATCCATATTGAGAAAGTCTTAGGTCAGCATTTTCTTCCCTTAAAAGAAGTCTATACTCAGCCCTTGAAGTAAACATTCTATATGGTTCATTTGTTCCTTTTGTAACTAAGTCATCAATTAAAACTCCAATATAAGCTTCATCTCGTCTTAATACAAATGGTTCTTTACCATCAATTGCTAAAGAAGCATTAATCCCTGCCATCATACCTTGAGCAGCAGCTTCTTCATATCCTGTCGTTGCATTTATTTGTCCTGCATGGTAAAGATTTTTTATATCTTTTGTTTCAAGGGTATGTTTTAATTCAGTTGGGTCAACATAATCATACTCAATAGCATATCCATATCTAATAATTTTTGCATTTTCTAAACCATTAATTGAATGAATCATCTGTTTTTGAACATCAATTGGCAAAGAAGTTGAAAGTCCATTTATATAGTATTCTGTACACATAGCAGTTTGTGGCTCAAGAAATAATTGGTGTCTATCTCTTTCAGAAAATCTATTTACTTTATCTTCAATACTTGGACAATATCTAGGTCCTGAACCTTGAATTTGACCAGTAAATAGTGGTGCTCTATGGAAATTTCCTGTAATAGTATCATGTGTTCCAACATTTGTATATGTTATATAACATGGATATTGTTTAGGTGCAAAAGTTGATTTATCTGTTCTAAATGAAAAAGGAGTTGGTTTTTCATCTCCTCCATGGGCATCCATTACATCAAAATTTATTGATGAAGAATCGATTCTTGCAGGAGTTCCAGTTTTAAGTCTTCCAACTTTTAGTCCTAACTCTTTTAATTGTATAGATAGTGTTGAAGATGGTAATTCCCAAGCTCTTCCCGCATCATAAGTGTTTTCACCAATGTGAATTAAACCTCTCATGAAAGTTCCCGTTGTAAGGATAACTTTTTTTGCTTTGAACTCTTCTCCTAGTTTTGTTTTTACACCATAAACTTCATTTTCATTAACTAAAAGTGAACTAACTTCATCTTGATAAACTTCTAAATTAGGAGTACTATGGCAAACCTTTCTCATATACTCTCTATATTTGTCCATATCAATTTGAGCTCTTGAGCCTTGAACTGCTGCACCTTTACTTGCATTTAAAATTCTAAATTGAATTCCCGTTGCATCAGTACATAATCCCATTTCCCCACCAAGAGCATCTAATTCTCTTACTAGGTGACCTTTGGCAAGACCACCAATTGCAGGGTTACAAGAAGCAGCGCCAATTTGTTCAACTAACATCGTAATAAGTAGGGTTTTTTTACCCATTCTAGCAGCCGCCAAACAAGCTTCAATACCTGCATGACCACCACCTACAACAATAATGTCGTACATATTTCTTCCTTCGTATTTTTTCGATGGAAATTTCTTAGATAAATGTTTTCTTCCACTTATCTAAAAAATTTCAAAATTTTATTTTGATTTTTTGCTTTGTATTAAGCTTGCAGAATAAAGCTTAGTAAAACCAGCTTCTCATTAAAATTTCGGTATTATACCAAATATTTTAAAATTTACAAATTTTTTTAAAGGAACAATAAATTGTTTACAGGTCTTATTCGAGAGATGGCTGAAGTGATTAGCTTCAAAAGTAATTTTCTAACTCTTAAAGCAAAATACTCTCCAAAACTTGGTGATTCAATTGCTGTAAATGGAGCATGTCTTACAGTTGTAAGATATACAAGTGATACTTTCACAGTAGAACTTTCACCTGAATCTCAAAAAATTTTAGCAATGGAAAACTACAGAGGTCAAGTACATATTGAACCTGCTATGATGATGGGAGATAGATTTGAGGGACATATTGTACAAGGTCATGTTGATTGTTTAGGTACAATTAAATCAATTAAAAACAATGGAAATTCAACTGATTTTATTATCTCACTTCCAAATGAATACTCAAAATATATTATCCCAAAGGGTAGCGTAACTATTGATGGGGTTTCTTTAACTGTAAATGAAGTTTTAAAAGATAGTTTTAGGCTTACAATTATTCCCCATACAGTTGAAAATACATTATTTAAAACATATAAGATAGGAACAAAAGTAAATTTAGAAACAGATATGTTTGCTAGATATATTTATAATATGTTTAAGGGGCAAAAAGATTCTGGGTTAACTTGGGATAAAGTTGAGGGGATTATGGCTTCTTACTAGAAGTTTCCTCTTCTTTAACTTTTTCCTCTTCTTGAATTTTTTTATAAATAAAAAATGAATTCTGTTTTAAAACTTTTGCATAGGGTAAAATAGTAGCCTCTTGCAAATCTTGCATCTTTTTTATTGATATTACTCGCCCAACTTTTAAACCTTTGAAAAATATACTATCCATTCCTGAGGTTATAACTTCATCCCCTTTTTTTATATCAAACCAAATAGGGATAAATTTTGCAATTAAGTATTGACCATTTTTTGAAGCGTGGATAATTCCTGGTGCTTCATTCTCTCCAATAAAAATTGCATAATTGCATTTTTCATTTCCATTTAATAAAGCCTTTGCTTTATTATCTTTATTTACAACAATCCCTGCTGCATATTGGTCAGAAATAACTCCTAAAATAGAGTCATCCTTTTTTTTCATATCTAACCAAACTTTAGTATAATCATCAAAATCAACATATGATAAAACTTTTGTAAATTGAATCTGTTGGGTTGTTGCATTTGTATAGTTTAGATTTTTATTTAAATTGTCTAATTCATTTTTTACAGATTGATATTTTAGTTTAAAGCTTTTTAACTCTTTGTTTTCATTTTGTAAAAACTCTATAGTTTTGGTTTGATTAAAGTATTTGTCTTTTGTTTCTTTTATTGATGTTTTTGTATCAATATATAATTTTTTTAGTGAAGTAAAAGGGGTAAAATTTTTAGCTACAACCTTGTCTATATCAAAAATATAACCAAGGGAAATAGCTAAAAAAAGAATAAAAAATATAAATTTATTCATTAGTAATTAATTTTAAAAGGGCATCCTGATCTAATACATTGCTTGTACCATAAGCTACTGCTAATAATGGTTCATCTGCAACTCTAACTGGAAGTTTAATAATATCAGCAAGATATTTATCTAGACCTCTAATAAGTGCTCCACCACCTGTTAACATTACACCATTGTCAACAACATCTCCTGCTAAATCTGGTGGCATGTTTTCTAAAACAGATCTTACTGCTGATACAATCTCTCTTAGAGGTTCTTTAATAGCAGTTCTAACACCTTCACTTCCTAATTCAATTGTTGAAAGTAATCCAGAGTTGTCTCTACCTTTTACTTTAATTTTTAGTTCTGCATCTTGTTTTATAGCTGAACCAATCTCAATTTTGATATTTTCAGCAGTTCTTTCACCAATGTATAGATTGTAGTTTTGTCTTACATATTCCATAATAGCTTTATCAAATCTATCTCCAGCTACCTTTATTGATTTTGAAAGAACTAATCCACCAAGTGAAGTTACACCAATCTCTGTTGTACCTCCACCAATATCAACAACAACATATCCAGATGGGTCAGAAACAGGAATCCCAGCACCAATTGCAGCTGCCATTGGCTCTTCTACAAGGAATACTTCTCTAGCTCCTGCACTTAAAGCTGATTCTTTTACAGCTTTTCTTTCAACTTGTGTAATACCATAAGGAATACAGATAATTATTCTAGGTCTAATAAAAGATTTTCTAGCATGGGCTTTTTCAATGAAATATCTAATCATTCTTTCTGTCATTTCAAAATCAGCAATAACTCCATCTTTCATAGGACGTACTGCCGTTATATTTAATGGCGTTTTACCAATCATTTGTTTAGCTTCTTGTCCCACAGCTAATATTTTATCTTTCCCATATCTGTCATTTTGTACTGCAACTACAGATGGTTCATTTATGATAATACCTTTTCCTTTTACAGAAACAATAGTATTAGCCGTTCCTAAGTCAATTGCCATATCATTTGAAAATACACCTATTAATTTATCTAATAACATCTATATCCTTCTAAGCTATTTTTGGTTCATTTTTTTTTGAAACAACATCTTGTGTGATTGTTACTGTTTTATCTTTATATTCAGGTAAATCATACATAATATCAAGCATCACATCTTCTAAAATCGATCTAAGTCCTCTTGCTCCTGTTTTTCTTTCAATAGCAAGTTTTGCGATTTGTCTTAATGCATCCTCTTCAAACTCTAAAGTTACATTATCCATTTGGAATAGTTTGATATATTGTTTTATTAATGCGTTTTTTGGTTCTGTTAAGATGTGTACCATATCATCTTCAGAGATTTCATTTAATGTAGCAATCATATGAAGTCTACCAATAAGTTCTGGAATAAGTCCATATTTAACTAAATCATGGGCTTCAACATCGGCAATTATTCCATTATTATCTTTACTTTTTTTCTCTTGGTTGAAACCTAAAACGTTTCCACCTTTTTTCTTTTTAACAATCTCTTCAAGACCATCAAAAGCTCCACCACAAATAAATAGAATATTTGTTGTGTCAACTTGAATTGCATCTTGACCAGGGTGTTTTCTTCCCCCTTTTGGTGGAACATTTACAACAGAACCTTCAATAATTTTAAGAAGTGCTTGTTGAACACCTTCTCCTGAAACATCTCTAGTGATTGATCTATTTTCACTCATTCTTGCAACTTTATCAACTTCATCTATAAAAATGATTCCAGTTTCAGCTCTTTGAATATCTCCATCAGCGGCCTGAATAAGTCTTGTAACAACGTTTTCAACATCATCCCCAACATATCCTGCTTCTGTAAGTGAAGTTGCATCAGCAATTGCTAATGGAACATCAAGATATTTTGCTATTGTTTGAGCAAGTAATGTTTTACCAGATCCTGTAGGTCCAATTAAAAGTACATTTGATTTATTTATCTCAACATCATCTTCAAGTTCATCTTTTCTAAAGATTCTTTTATAGTGATTATAAACTGCAACAGATAAAACTTTTTTTGCTCTATTTTGACCAATTACATAGTCATCTAAAATATCTTTTAGTTGGGCAGGTGTTTTAATTTCAAAGTGTTCTCTTGTAATACTTGAAGTTTCAGAACCTTCTTCTGAAACTTGGTTTCCTACCATTATTTCGTGAGCAGCATTAACGCATGATTTACAAATACAAGCATTGTCTCCAGAAATTATTGGATTATCAGAAGTATCTGGTGCTCCACAAAAATCACATTCAAGTTTAGCCATTAAACTTATCTCCTATTTTCTATTAAATGGAATACCACGTTTTGTATTAACTACAAAACTTGCTAATTCCTGTACATATTTATTATCATTGTTTTCAAGAAGGTCATTAGCTACATCTGCAATAGGATTACCTGATTCAAATATCGCCTTATATGCTTTTCTAACTTCATCAATATCAGATCTATTATCAAATCTTCTTCTTAAACCATTTAAATTAAGTCCTCTTAAAACAGCTCTATTCCCTTCTGCTAAGCAAAAAGGTGGGATGTCTTGAGTAACTACAGAACCACCAGCAACCATAACATTTGAACCAATTTTACAAAACTGGTGGATTGGTGTAAGACCACCAATTACTACATTATCATCAATCTCAACATGTCCAGCAAGTGTTGCAACATTTGCAAATACACAATTGTTTCCAACTATAACATCATGGGCAACGTGAGTATATCCCATAAATAGGTTATTGTCTCCTATTTTAGTGATACTTCCTCCACCTTTTGTTCCTGGATTAAAAAGAGTATATTCTCTAATTTTATTATTGTCACCAATAATTAACTCTACATCTTCCCCATCAAATTTTAAATCTTGAGGAATACTTCCTAATGTTGCATGGGAAAATATTTGATTGTTTTTACCAATAGTGGTTTTACCCTCAATTAAAGTGTGCGAACCAATTGATGTTCCATCGCCAATTTTGACATCTTTCCCAATAATTGTGAATGCACCAATAGTTACATTCTCACCAATTATTGCTCCATCTTCGATTATTGCTGTTTTGTGAATATTACTCATTTCAAACCTATATTATTTATCAACAATCATAGCTTTTAATTCGGCTTCAGCAACTAAATTATCATCTACAAAAGCTTTACCATCAAGTACGATTAGGTTTCCTCTTAATTTCTTAACTTCAATTTTGTATACAAGTTTATCTCCAGGTCTAACTGGACTTCTAAATTTCGCACCATCAATACTCATAAAATAAATTACTTTACTCTCTAATTCTTCTTTTGTTAGGTCATTACTTTTTAGTGCAAGTACACCACCTGCTTGTGCCATTCCTTCTAGAATTAATACACCAGGGTAGATTGGGTGTCCTGGGAAGTGTCCCATAAAAGCAGGTTCACTAATAGAGATGTTTTTATATCCTGTAATACTTTTTGCTTTTTCCATATCAGTAATTCTATCTACTAATAAAAAAGGGTATCTATGAGGTAAAATCTCTTGAATTTCCATTATGTCTAACATTATTGTTTCCTATTGTGTTCTATGTTTAAAAAAGTCATATATTTTATCCAAAAAAAAATTAGGTTTGGATTATGTTTGCAACGTTTTGGGAACTACCACCTTGTAAGTAGTCTCTTAAAATCTGAGAATTTTTTAAGTAATCATTTCTATTCATCGAGTTATATTCATTGAATAAATTATCCACTGTAACTTCATCTTGTAAGAACTCTTTGTGTATTGGTTTTTTACCCATTTTTTCAAAAAATATATTTGCCAAACCAATTGAAGGAAGTTTTATTAATTTTATTGCAATAAAGTAATCAATCTTTTTTGCAATATAACTTAATACAAAAGGTGTTCCTATAATTGCTGCTTCTAATGTTGCAGTCCCAGAGCAAATAAAACCAAACTCAGCTTCTCTAAGCTCTTTATGGGAATCCCTTGAGACTTCAAATGAACTAATATCTCCATAAACTTTTTTTATATAATCATCATCAAATTTTTCAGGAATAATCAATATATGTTTTTTCTCTTTGATTTTTTTTGAAAGCTCTTTAAAAATAGGCATATGATTTATGATTTCACTTTTTCTACTTCCTGGCATATAGACAATTTTATTTGTTTTTGAAATTTCACTTTTAAACTCTTTTATTTCATCTAAAAGTGGATGACCCACATAAGAAATCATCTCTTTTTTTGTATAGATATCTTTTTCAAAGGGAAGTATTGAACATAGTTTTGTGCAATATTTTTCTAGCTTTTTTACCCTTCCTTTTTTCCATGCCCAAGCTTGTGGAAGAATGTAGTAGATAATCTCTTTATCTGGATATGTGGCTTTTAGTTTTTTTGCTAATGGAAGATTAAATCCTGAGCTATCCATTAGTAAAACCTTATCACAATCCTTTGCAAGGTCAACTAACTCATCTCTTAATTTAAAGAAAAATCTTAGTTTTTTTATTGCATCAACAAAACCCATAATTGCAAGGTGAGAAAGGTCATAAAGTGGATTTCCCAACTCTTTATCAAAAACACCAAAAAGTTCTACGTCATCTTTTAGGTGTTTTTTTAGTTCTTTTAGGTGTATATTTGATGAGGTTTCAAGGGCACTTACCAAAAGTTTCATATAATTACTTCTTTAACATCTTCATATATTTGTGCATCTAAGTCAATTTCATATTTACCATCTATTATTTCATCAATTACAACAATTGTTGAAAGTCCGTATGGGTTTTGAGTAATTTTTTGTCTAATATTTAATTCTGATTCAAAAGTAGGGGGATTAAATATTAAATCTTTCACACATTTGTATGAGCTATTACCTATTTCATTGAAAATATTTAAGCTTAGAACTTTTACTTCATCTCTGTTTAAATAAGCAACTTCATCTTTTTCGTAATCTATTCTTCCATTCATCTTATTTCTATTTAAAGTTGAATAACATAAAAAATATGAAGGGACGATTTTTTTGTCAATTTTTAATTTTCCACTTAAAATTCTATAATTTAAAAATCTTTGTTTAATGATTTTATATGGAATTTTTTTCTCTTCTAACTCATCTCTTTTTTTATAAAGTTCTAATCTACTTTCTATTGATTCAGGTAAGATTTGATTCGAGATTGGTGAAAACATCTCGTCCATAATTTTCTTTTGTTGATCTCTTTGTTGAGTTAAACCAAATAAACAACCACAATAATTTTGTCTATAAAGTGAATTTTCTTTTACAACTTCCCCTTGGATTTGGGTACCACTTCCACTTCTATAATCTCTGAAAATAAATTCACAATTGTATTTTTCTTGTAAAGAAGCACCGATTTTTTCCAATTTATCTTGAGATTTTTTAGGTGAAATTAAAAGTGAAGTTGTAAATTTGTCATGACCTAATTCAATAGCTTTTTTTACACTAACTTCTAATCTGTCATCAAAACAAACTGTGCACCTGTCACCTTTTTCAGGTTCATTTTCTAAACCTTTTACCTTTTTTAGCCACTCTTCAAGATTATATGGACCTTCAAGTAATTCAATACCTAGCTTTTTACATGAATATTCTACATCTAAATATCTAAGTCTGTATTCATTGTATGGATGGATATTAGGGTCATAAAAAAAACCTACCATTTTTTCATTAGGAAACTCTTCTTGAAGTTTTTCTAAAAAGTAGTGGGAATCGACTGCGCAACAAATATGAACTAACAAAAATAACCTTTGATTTTTTAATTTATCTATTTTTTTGTATTATAGTGAAAATATTTATAAAAAGGATTAGAGATAAAAAGAATTATATACTTTTTAATGTTTGTTTTATTTATTTCAGGTTGTTCTTTTTCTCAGCCAAAAATAGTATCAAGTGCCACGATTTTAATAAAAACTCCTAAGCTAAAATTTTATGATAAAGGTTTTATTTCAAAGTATTCAAATTATACAGAAGTTCAAATTCTCTCAGCAGGAACAGCTGTTTTAAAACTTAAAATATATGAAGATAGAATTTGTAGAGATACTTTTGAATGTCAAGCCTCTAGGGTTTTTAATGAAGAATATTTAAATAGAAATTATGATGAAAACTTTTTAAAAAATCTTTTTGAAAGTGATAAAAAAGAGATTATTCATAGAGATAAAGAAAATGGAATCTTAATAAAAATCAAAAAAGATTAATTGTACAATCCAAAAAAAGTAAACAAGGAACTATCTAATGAAATATGTAGGAGCACACGTAAGTGCAACAGGTGGAGTTTTTAACGCACCTTTAAACGCAAAAGAGCTTGGAGCAAAGGCTTTTGCACTATTTACAAAAAATCAAAAAAGATGGGATGCTAAACCATTTGATAACAAAACTTTAGACCTTTGGTTTAAAAATTTAGAAGAATCAGGAATAGAGCCAAAACATATTTTACCCCATGATTCATATTTAATTAATTTAGGACATCCAGAAGAGGAAAAACTTATCAAAAGTAGAGAAGCTTTTATAGATGAAATGCAAAGATGTGAAATACTTGGACTTGATAGATTAAACTTTCACCCAGGAAGTCACCTACAAAAGTTTTCTAAAAGAGCAGAAGATTATGATGATTTAATTTATAGTGCAGAGCTACAATGTCTTGAAGTAATAGCAGAGTCAATTAATATTGCCTTAGATAAAACAAGTGGTGTAACAGCAGTAATAGAAAATACAGCAGGTCAAGGAACAAATCTTGGATATAAATTTGAACATTTAGCTTATATCATAGATAAAATAGAAGATAAAAGTAGAGTTGGAGTTTGTATTGATACTTGTCATATGTTTACAGCTGGATATGATATAAGAACAAGGGAAGCCTACGATAAAACTTGGAATGACTTTGACAAAATAGTTGGACGAGAGTTTTTAAAAGGTATGCATATAAATGACTCAAAACCACCACTTGGAAGTAGAGTAGATAGACACCATAGTTTGGGTGAAGGTGAGATTGGTTGGGATGCCTTTAAATTTATCATGAATGATGAAAGAATGGATGATATTCCACTGGTTTTAGAAACAATTGATGAATCAATCTGGGCTCAAGAGATTGAGAATATGTATAAACTAGTAGAAAAATAAAATATTATAATATTAAAACTTATTTAAATAGGAAAATAGTAATATTATGAATGATAAAAATTAATTATTCATTTACAAGTTACTTACATGTTAAAAGCAAATTTTTAGAATGTTTTTATTATAATTTTATTAATAACACTCCTCAAGCCTCTTTACAATGCTCACCCCGAGGAGTTACTTTTTGAAAACTTCTTTAAAAGAATCCTTTAACAAACCCTTCTTAACTCTTGATGAACAAATTAGTTTATTAAAATCTCGAGGTATGCTTTTTAGAGATGAATCAAAAGCAAAATATTATATAGAAAATCTGAATTATTATCGTCTCACTGGATATTGGTTGATATTTGAAAAAGACCATGCTATTCATACTTTTAAAGAAAATACATATTTTGAAAATATTTTAAACTTGTACATTTTTGATAGAGAATTAAGATTACTTTTACTTGATGCAATAGAAAGAATAGAAGTCTCAATTAGAAGTAGATTAGCATATCATTTAGCTGAATCTTTTGGTTCTCATGCACTTCTAAATCCTCAGATTTTCTCATCTGCACTAAAATATTCTAGAACATTAGTTAAATTGAAATCTGAAATAGATAGAAATAAAGCTGAATTATTTATTAAACATCATTTCGATAAATATAAAGAAGAATTACCACCTGTTTGGGTTTGTGTAGAAGTGATGACATTAGGTCAAATATCAAATTGGTTAAGTAACATAAAAGAGAGAAAATATAGGCAAACTATAGCAAAAAGTTATGATTTGGATGAAAAGATTTTATGTTCTTTCCTTCATCATTTAACAATTATAAGAAATGCTTGTGCTCATCATTCTAGAGTTTGGAATAAAAGATTTACCATTGATTTTACATTACCTAAAAATCCAAAAGCTTTAAATACAAAATTTAATTTATTAAAGAAGAGATATCTTTACAATACCTTAGTAATGTGCGAATATCTGATGAACATCATATGTGAAGATACTAAATGGTCAGAAAAATTGAATGATTTAATGAAAAAACACTCGATAGATACTAAGAAAATGGGATATTTATAACCTATTAAACTATCTCATCAACCTCAAACTCATAATAATCCGCTAAAGATGCGGACATAAAATCTTTATACTCTTTTGAAATAATTTCATAATTCCTTTTTGTAAGCTCTTCATTTAGGCTTATTTCTTTAAAATTTAAAGTATAAAGTTCTTCAAAATTTGGTACTATATCTTTTACTGTTTGTGTAGTAAAAAAATCATTAGGATTGAAAGGTTTAGAGCCTTTTTTCATTTTATAACCTTTTTAAAAGTATATACAAGAATTATTCCTTGCGATTAGTATTTATAGAATAAATTTAATATTTACATAAACTAAAAGTTATAAAATTCGAATTTTAATGAATTAAATATGAAGGATTATTATGTCAAAAATAGGAATTTTAGTTGCTAGTTCAAATAACAATTTGAAACTAGGTGAAAAACTATCTCAATTAGCAGATGAATTAAATGTAGAATCAGAAGTTATAAATTTAGTAGATTTAAATTTACCACTTTATAGTACAGTTGAAGAGGAAAAAAATGGTATTCCTGAAACTGTAAAATTATTAGCAGATAAAATATTATCATTAAAAGCATTTATTGTTGTTGCTCCAGAATACAATGGGGTTATGCCACCAGTACTTAATAATGCAATGGCGTGGACTTCAAGATCTACAAAAGATTGGAGAGATGCTTTCAATGAAAAAATTGTAGGACTTGCAACTCACAGTGGAGGGGGTGGAGCTAAAGGGCTTCAAGCAATGAGAATACAATTTCAACACCTAGGTGCAAATATTTTAGCTAGAGAACTTTTAACTACATATGAAAAACCATTAAATGAAGAAAGTGCAAAAAATATGATTATTCAATTAAACAGATTATCTCAAATCTAAAAGTTAAGGTTTTCCTTAACTTTTTATCTTCAAAAAGATTATATGACCAATTAGTCAAATTATGTTATAATCCTCTTTTTTATTTATAATGGAGTTTATATTAAATGGAACATATTTTTTCTGCACTTATACCAATATTTTTACTTATTTTAATTGGTTACTTTTTTAAAAGGATAAAATTCCCTTCTAATGAGTTTTGGGCAAATGCAGATAAATTAACTTATTTTGTTCTAATGCCATCACTTTTAGTATACAAACTTTCTACTGCTTCTTTAGATGGTTTAGAGGCTTTTGATTTTGTTTTAACTGGTATTTTAGGGATTACAACTTTACTTTTTATAACTATAATTTTGAATTTCAAGTTTAAAACTGCAGGACCTGCTTTTAGTTCTGTTATTCAAGGGGCAGTTAGATTTAATACCTATGTACTTTTAGCTTTAATCTCTGCTATATATGGGGATAAAGGAATTGCTCTAACTGCTTTACTAATAACATTTGCAATACCATTTATAAATTTTATCTGTATAACATCTTTTGCTGTTTATGTAAGTGATAAAAAAGCAACATTATTTGGTCTTTTAAAATCTATTATTACAAATCCATTGATTGTGGCATGTTTTATAGGTGGTGGTATAAACTATCTTGATATAGGTTTACCAATTATTGGTGAAAATGTCTTAAAAATTCTAAGTGCATCAGCACTTCCTATGGGATTATTATCAATTGGTTTTTCTCTTGACTTAAGTTCAATAAAAGAAGCAAAACTAGAATTAGTGTTAGCTTCATTTTTAAAACTTCTTATTATGCCTATTGTGATGTTTGTTATTGCAAGATTATTTGGACTTGAGGGTATTTTATTATCTTTACTTCTAATCTTTGGAAGTATGCCAACGGCTCCTTCCTCTTTTATTTTAGCAAGACAATTGGGCGGAGATAGCAGGCTTATGGCTTCGATTATAACATTGCAAACTTTAGTTTCATTGTTAACTGTATCTATTGTTCTATGGGCGCTTCAGTTCCTATAGAACTAAGTTTAATTAGAAGTTCTTTAGCCTCATCATCACCCTTTGAGGTTAATTTTTTTAAAATCTCTATCCCTTTTTCTTTATTGTATCTAGCCCCTTCACACTCTTCACATAAATAGATTTTAGCTAATTTCTTTTGAGCTGGTGTATAGTTTTGATTTGCTGCTTTTTCAAAATATTTTAAAGCTTTTTGTTTATCAATTGGAAATTCATTTTTAAAGTAACCATATTCATAAATATTTCCAAGGTGTACTAATCCTGATACCTCTCCTAGTAAATCTAGTCTTTCATATAATTCAACAGCTTTTTTTACATTTTGAACAAGAATAGGACTTACCATATGTAAATTTGCAAAAGCATAATCTTTTATACTTTGGATATCATTTTTTTCAACAAGTTTTTCAAACCATATAATTGATAAAACTTTATTATCATATTTATATATATTTGCCAACTCCCTCATTGCAAAAATATTTCCCTCATTTGCAAGTTTTTCATAAATTTTCACTGCTTCTTGTTTATTCGCGCTTAAAGCTTTAGTTAGTAAATATCTGTGTGAATTTGTATTTGTTTTTTCAATATTGTCAATTTTTTCTTCTAAAAGTTCTATTTTTTTGAAACTATTCAAAAAATAGCTTGAGTTAGTTTCATAAAAGTTTTTAAACTTTTTTAACACTTCAAGATTATTTGAACTTAAAATATTTTCAAACTCTTTTTCAAAATATTCTATTTGTTTTTTCTTGTAAATAAATTCCTCTACAAAATAATACTCTTTAGCTTTTTGAATATTAGAAATCTCTTTCTTTGGCTCTTTTGTTGAACAACCTGTGATAAGATAAATTATTGATAAAATAAAAAGAATTAATTTCATGGTTAACCTTTAATAACTTTGTTGTAATATAATAATATATTCTTTGTTTTAAGGAGTTAAAGAAATGATTTTTTTAGTAGTTTTTGGTTTTATAGCTTTAATAGTAATTGTATTAAATGTAATGGATAATTCTAACTTACAGAAAATAGAAAACTATTTTAAATCAAAAAACTGTCAAAATATCATTTACTCTAAAGGGTCTTATAAAGGAATTTGTGAAGATGAAGTTATGGAGATTTCAAATAGTTTTACCGTTGATTTAGAGAAAAATAAAACTATATATAAATTAAATGAAATAAAAAATATAGAAAAAAAGAATATGGCAATTATTATAAATAATAGCTACACTATAAAATTCAAAGAAAAAAAGAATATTGACAAATTCTATAAAAGTTTAAAGGAAAAAATAAATTAATGAATGAGATTATTGATTTTATAAAAGCTAAAAATGTAGAAGAAACTACGTTTTTTAAGCATCTAAAATGCTCTAATGAAGAAGCAAAGATTTTACAATATATTACAAAAGAGTACACAACAGGAAGGGAAACTTTAATAGTTATAGATATTCTTGCAGAATTTTACGATGTAAAAAACTTTGAACATCTACACCATGTTGAAAAAATTAAATCTCTTTTGGGACTTGGTTGGTTAGTTCAAAATAGTTTTGACCATATAAAGTTAAGCGATATGTCAAGACTTGAACTTTTAAATTCAGCAGTAACTTTATCCCCTGCATATTTAAAACTTCTTGAAAAAGGTTCTTTAGAGTTTGTTTTACCTGAAGTAAAGAGTTATGCCGATCATTTAGAGTATTTGCAAGATCAATTCTTTAAAATTGATTTAGCACAACAATTAAATTTAGTAAAAAGAAATTTTGATGAAAATTCGCCAAATATTAATAGATTAAAAACAAAGTTAACTCTTCTTGAAAATAGAATTAGAGATAGATTAAAAGAAACAAGCAATGAGATTATGATTGAAGATTTCTTTAAAACTAATGATTTAAATGAACAAGAACAAATGTTGTTTCTAGCACTTTTAAAAGAGGAATATTCTGGTGGAGATGGAACAATAAGAGATATGAATTCTTTAATTGAACTTGTATCAAGTGATGATTATGAAAAAATTAAATATAGAAGTTTACTTGAAGAAAGTTCAAAATTAATCTCAAATGGTTTAGTTGATTATGATGAAGTTTTAACGCCATTTGGTGGGATAAATAGAAATTTTTATATTCCTGAAGATGTGTTATATAAAATCTCTCACCCAAATCCAAATAAGAAAAAATCGAGAAATAGAAGAGTTAAATTAGAATCTTTGATTGAAGAACAAAGTACATTTGAACTAATATCAACTAATAAATCTTTAGATGATGTAGTTTTAAATACAAAAACAAGAGAAATATTAAATGCTTTATTAAAACAAATGGATAAAACAGTTTTTAATAGATTAAAGCAATGGGGATTAAAAGATAAAAAAAGTGGAATTGAAGCAAGGATAATTTTTTATGGTTTTGCAGGAACTGGTAAAACTTTGACTGCTTTGGCTCTTGCAAAGAGTTTAAAAAGACAGGTTCTTAGTTTTGACTGTTCTAAGGTTTTATCAATGTATGTGGGTGAAAGTGAAAAAAATGTAAGGGCAATTTTCGATAAGTATTATGAGCTAAAAGAAAAAAGTAAAACCGAACCAATTTTGTTACTAAATGAAGCAGACCAGTTTTTAAGTTCAAGAACAACATCTAGTACTAGTGGTAGTGAAAAAATGCATAATCAGATGCAAAATATATTTTTAGAACAGATAGAACGGTTTGATGGAATATTAATTGCAACTACAAATTTACTTGAATCTCTTGATAAAGCATTTTCAAGAAGATTTAATTATAAGATTGAATTTAAGAAACCAAATTTAGAACAAAGAGTAGATTTATGGGAGAAACTATTACCTGAAAAACTACCTTTAGATAGTGAATTTGATATAAATGTTTTGGCAAAACATGAGTTAACTGGTGGTCAAATTGAGATGGTAATCAAAAATACAGCATTTAAAATTGCTGTAAATGATGAGCCTATTTTTACTGTAAAGGCATTTGAAGAACAAATTGAGAAAGAGAAGAAGGGGCAATTTGATTCTGAAAATAAAGTGGGATTTTTTTAAAACCCACTTAAGAATTACTTAATTCTCATTCTATTATTATATCACTGTATTAAAATTAACTTAATTGAATTTCTTAATAATATAAACTTATGAATTAACAAGATTTATTTAACGATATAACAATCTCTTATATTAAGACTTACTTTATAGGAGATTGGATATTATCTTTAAAAGTAATTTTTAAAATTAATGAAGGATTAAAGATGACGCACATGGAGTTCTCTCATCCCTATTTTGGTGCATTTTTTATGTTTGTACTTACATTTGGGGCTTTCATTGTAGTTGTTGAGATTGCAAGAAGAATAGGAAGAAAGTTAGCGAGGCTTGATACTGAAAAACTAAAGTCAACTCTTTATGAGTGTGGACCAGAAGTTACTAAACAACCAAGTAGTATATCTGTACAGTTCTACTTAATGGCACTTTTATTTATATTATTTGATATTGAAATCATTTTTATGTTTCCATGGGCAGTAGACTTTAAAGTCTTAGGCTGGTTTGGTTTTGTTGAGATGATTCTTTTTATTTTATTATTAACTATTGGATTTGTTTACGCATGGAAAAAAGGAGCTCTTGAATGGCACAGCATAAAGTAAACTATTTTAAAGATGGTGGTGCACCAATTGCACTTACAACTATCGACAAAGTTGTAAACTGGGGTAGATCAAATTCAGTTTGGCCAATGACATATGGTCTTGCATGTTGTGCTATTGAGATGATGGCAACTGGAGCTTCAAGATACGACTTTGATAGATTTGGGACAATTTTTAGAGCCTCTCCACGACAATCAGATTGTATTATTGTTGCAGGAACTTTAACAAAAAAACACGCAGAATTTATGAGAAGGTTATATGACCAAATGCCTGATCCAAAATGGGTTATTTCAATGGGGTCATGTGCAAATACAGGGGGAATGTTTAACACCTATGCAACTGTTCAAGGTGTTGATAGAGTAGTACCTGTTGATATTTATCTTCCAGGATGTGCTCCTAGACCTGAAACTTTACAATATGCATTAATGATGCTTCAAAAGAAAATAAGAAGAGAAAGAGCATTTAAAAGTATGAAGAAAAAAAGGTTAGTGTAATGAGAAAATATACACCTAAAAATGATGTACAAAAGAAATCATATTTTAATGATAGATTTTATGTGGCTCCTCAAACTCCAAAATTTGAACCTTCAAGTGATGAAATTTATGCAAAAGATATTGAAAGTTTAATTGCAGAATTTGAAATTTCAAAATCTTATATTGAGATTGAAGAGTTAGTTATTCATATAAAAGCTGAAGATAATGTAAAGGTTTTAAAATATTTAAAAGAAAACCTAGAATATGACATGTGTATGGAGATCTCTGCAATTGATTATATTGCTAGTCTTGGTGGTTTTGAAATCTTTTATGAGATGTTATCTATGTCAAAAAGAAAAAGAATGAGAGTTAAAACTTTTATTAGACAAAAACAACCTATTGAATCTGTTTATAGTGTATTTAAAATGGCTAATTGGGCAGAAAGAGAAATGTATGATATGTATGGAGTTAAAATCACTAATCATCCAAACATGAAAAGAATCATTATGCCTGATGATTGGTACGATTATCCACTTAGAAAAACATATCCATTAACAGGAGATGAATCAGCTCAATGGTATGAGGTTGATAAAATTTTTGGTAAAGAGTATAGAGATGTAATTGGACCAGAACAAAGAGATTGTGCAAAAGTTGATAGATATGATACACAAAGATTCTCAAGACTTGGTCATGAAGTTCCATATGGAGTTGATATAACTGATGGAAAAGAACCAGAACATACTCCACTAGCTTATCAAGAAGAGGGTGGAATTCCAATTATCAAAAAACTTGATGAAAACGAATCAATTACATTAGATGAGAAGAGGTAAGAAAAATGAGTCAAGTAGCAAATAGATTAAAACCTTTTTTTGAGAATATTCATTTTGAAACTGAAGATAATACAATGATTGTTAACTTTGGTCCTCAGCATCCATCTTCACACGGACAAATGAGATTAATGTTAGAACTTCAGGGGGAAGAAGTAGTAAAAGCAAGACCTGGTGTTGGATATCTTCATAGAGGTATGGAGAAAATGGGTGAGAATATGATTTATAATGAATTTTTACCAACAACAGATAGAATGGATTATATTGCTTCAACTTCAAACAATTATGGTTATGCCTTAGCAATTGAAAAGCTTTTAGGAATAGAAGCACCAAGAAGAGCTGAGGTTATTAGAACTATGCTTTTAGAACTTAATAGAATCACTTCACATCTATTTTGGTTAGCAACCCATGCACTTGATGTTGGTGCAATGTCTGTTTTCCTTTATGCCTTTAGAGAAAGAGAATTCGCAATGGATCTTATTGAAGATTATTGTGGAGCAAGACTTACTCATAGTGCAGTTAGAATAGGTGGAGTTCCTTTAGATTTACCAGAAGGTTGGTGTGAAAAGTTAGAAAACTTCTTAAAAATCTTAGAAGTAGAGATTGAAAAATATGAAGGTCTTTTAACTGAAAATAGAATCTGGAGAATGAGACTTGAAAATGTAGGAACTATTTCTCCTGAGTTAGCAAAAACTTGGGCATGTTCAGGTGTTGTTTTAAGAGGTTCTGGAATCAAATGGGATTTAAGAAAAGAGATGCCATATGGATTATATGATGAGTTAGATTTTGATGTTCCTGTTTCTTCAACAGGAGATTCTTATGGAAGATATAAATGTTATATGCAAGAGATGAGAGAATCTTCAAAGATTTTAAAACAATTAATTCCTATGTATAATGAAAGTAAGTGTGAACTTATGGCCCATGCACCTGAATATATTTCAGCATCTAAAGAAGATATTATGACTCAAAACTATTCATTAATGCAACACTTTGTTTTAGTGACGCAAGGTATGAGACCACCAAAAGGTGAGATTTATGTTGCAACAGAATCACCAAAGGGTGAATTAGGATATATGGTTGTTAGTGATGGAAGTCCATATGCATATAAAATGAAATTAAGAGCTCCATCTTTTTGGCATACAGGAATTTTTGAAGATTTATTACCTGGACACCAATTAGCTGATGTTGTAACTATTGTTGGTAGTTTAAACATTGTATTTGGTGAAATTGACCGTTAGTATAGGAGTTATAAATGAAAAGATATGATTTAAGACCATTAAAAGATAACTTCTATGACAGAATGTTAGAACTTATGGATAAAGATATAAAGACAGGTGAGAATGCAATTTTCCTTTTTGAAATTGGAGATTTTTCTTGCGTTCAAAAAAGTGCAGATGTGATTTATGAAGCAGGATATACTTTAATGAATTCTTTAAAATTTAATGAAGTTGACTGGACTATTGTAGTTAAAAAAGTAAAACCTGAAGAAAAAATAATTGAAGAAAGTAGTGAAGAGTAAAAATGGAAAATATAAAAGAGATTATTTCAAAAAGTGATTATATTATCACTTTCGGGTCATTCTTAGCAGCAGATAATATTGAGATTCAAGAATCAATTATCGAAGCAATTGCTAAAAATACAGCAGAATTTGTTTATATGCATCCAATTGATAATATCGATTTAAAAGTTTACTATTCACAGTTTATTAAATATGAAGTTGGTAGTGAAGAGGGGATTGCTTCACTTTTATTAGATACTTTTGTAAAAAATAGTGATGAAAAAATTCAAAACTATATAGCTGAATTAGATATCGGTTATATCTCTGCTGAAAGCTCTGCTGGGGAAGAAGAGTTTGAAGAAGCTTTAGAAAGAGCTAATTCAAAAATTAATAAAACACTAATAGTTGGAAGAGATATATTTTCCCATGAAAGAGTAGAAAATATTACAAAAATATTATCAGTAATTAGCAAATTTTCTGATTTAAAAATTGTTTGTTTAGAAAAAGAGTATCAAAAGATTTTAGATGAAATTTGTGATGAATCATTAGAAGAACCTGAAGAGTTACACTCATATAATGGAACAGTGGTTTATAGACTTTATGGGGAAGAGGATACTAATACTTTAGTTGGAAGTGCATCTTTTGAGAGAATTGCAAAAGTAAAAGATGGTGATGATATTTATATTAATTTTAATGGTGAAAAGATTAAAAGAAAATTTTCTGTTAACAAAGATCTTTATGGAACTATTGCTTTATGTGCAATGGATACTGAAGATTCTAGTAGCTTATCTCAAGGTTATAGGTATAAACAAGTAAAGATTGAAAAGGTTGATGCATAATGAGTGATTTAATTACATTAACAATAGATGGAAAGAGTATTCAAGCTAAAGAGGGTGAGTATATTTTAAATGTGGCAAGGGCAAATGATGTTTTTATTCCTGCTGTTTGTTACTTAACTAGATGTTCTCCTACTTTAGCATGTAGACTTTGCCTTGTTGAAATAGATGGGAAGCAAGCATATTCATGTAATACAAAAGTAAAAGAGGGGATAAATGTTTTAACTCAAACTGAAAATATTGCTAAAGAAAGACGAGCAATAATGGAAGTTTATGATGTTAATCACCCTTTACAATGTGGAGTTTGTGATCAAAGTGGAGAGTGTGAACTTCAAAATTACTCATTATATATGAAAGTAGATTCTCAAAACTATACTATAAAAGATGTTGATAGACCAGCAGCAGTTTGGGGAGTAATGAAATATGACCCTGGACTTTGTATTGTTTGTGAAAAATGTGTAACTGTATGTAAAGATATGATTGGTTCAAATGCTTTGAGTACTGTAAAAAGAGACTCAGATGGAATTGATAAAGTATTCAAAGATACAATGCCTAAAGATGCTTACTCAATGTGGAATAAACTAAACAAATCTTTAATTGGATTTGAAGAGGATAATTGTACTGATTGCGGTGAATGTATCTCTGTTTGTCCAGTTGGAGCTCTTGTAAGTGCAGATTTTCAATACAAATCAAACGCTTGGGAGTTAAATAAAATTCCTGCAGCAAATCCACATTCAAGTGATTGTGCTTTTATGTATTATGAAACAAAACATGAATCAATTGAAAATTCAGATGAAAAAATCTATAGAGTTACAAATGAACACCACTATTCGACTTTAAATGGTGCGGCAAGATTTGCCTATGATTTTGAAAATAAAGTTGGTGGTAAAGATGAGGAATCTTTTAATAAAGCAGTTGAAGCCTTTAAAAAAGCAGAAGTTATAAAGTTTAATTCATATATTACAAATGAAGAGGCTTATATCTTACAAAAGATTGCTTCTAAAACTGGTGCAAAACTTGTTAATAAAGATGCTTTTTATTATAAAAAGTTTTTAGAAAATTATTCAACTACTTCAGGTAAATCTTTATATAGCTCAACTTTAAAAGATGTTCATGATTCAAATTTTGTAATATCAGTAGGTTCATATCTTAAATCAGACTTACCAAATGCAAGATATGCCTTTAATAATTCAGTTATCATGAATAAAGGTGCAGGAGTTTATTTTCATCCAATTTCTGACCCAGTTATGGAAAAGATTGGTAAAAAAGGTAAAACAACAGAGTTTGTTTACCATAAACCACTTTGTGAAGAATCAATTTTATATCTAATCTTGGATAAGTTTGGAAAAGACTTGCCTCAAGATGTTCAAACATATCTTGATAGTTTAAAAGAAACAAGAACTAAAACTGTTACAGAAACAATAAAAGAGACTGTTGTAAATATCGTAAAAGATGAAGAAACAGGGGAAGAAAAAGAGGTTAAAAAAGTAGTACCTAAAAAGGTTTCAACAGAAGTAGAATATGAGTTTACAAAACTGCTTGAAAATATAGGTCAAGATGAAACTCTATTAGATACTATTGATGTTTTATTAGCTAAAAAAGATAAGTTTTCATTAATGGTTGGGGAAGATTTATATACTCATCCAAAGGCTGAGAATTTAGCAAAACTTTGTGGTTTAATTGATAGGTTTACAGATTTTGATATTGTAATTATCCCTAGTCAAACAAATACACTTGGAGTTAGTTTACTTTGTGATTTAGAAGAAGATGCAAGTGGATTTAGTGTAGGTTATAATGAAAAAGCAGACTTCCAAATTAGTGCTTTAGGTGATGGTGATTTAGATATGCCAGCACTTAACCAACAAGAGGGAACGTTCACAAATATTGACAAAAAAGTGATTCCAACAAATGTTGCAATTGGGTATAAAGGGTATGTTTTAAATGATATAGCAAATGCTGTACTTGATACAGATGTTGAATATACAATTGAATACACAATTGAATTACCTGAAGAAAAAGGTTTTAGTGCTATTCATTTTGACAAACTATCAAACCACTTTGGAAATAATAGAGTTGAATATAGAGGTTATGATATTTTACCTATTGAAATTGTTGAAGAGAAAAAACTTCAAGAGGGTATAAATAGTTCTTTTATAGTTGAAGAACTTGATGAAGCTACAAGTAAAACTTTAGAATTAAATGAAGATGAGATGATTATCTATAGAGCTAATCCAATAAATCAATTCAATGAATTTACAGCAATAGCCCACGAATTTGCTTCAGATTTAGAATCTGGATTTTTTGCTTCAAAATCATTATTTGAAAAGCTTGGTTTAGAAAAAGGTGATAAGGTTAATGTTTCTTCAAATGGAACTTCTTTAGAGTTAAATGCTTTTTGTGATGAACAAATTGATGGTGAAATAGGGTATGTTTCAACTTTCCAAAAAGATTTAGCTACTAAAAGTTTATTTGAGCAATATAGATACAGTAAAGCTGTAATAAAAAAGGCGTAATATGGAGACAGGATTTATTATTGAAACCATTGTAAAAGCTGTTGTAGTTTTAGCAGTATTTTCTGCATTAGCAGGTTTTACAACATATATCGAAAGAAAAGTTCTTGCTTTTATGCAAAGAAGACTAGGACCTATGCATGTTGGACCACATGGTGTTTTACAGCTTGCAGCAGATGGTATTAAACTTTTTACAAAAGAGGACTTTATTCCACAAAATGCAGCTAAACCTGTATTTATGATTGCACCAATTATTACAGCAGCAACTGCTTTTATAGCTATGACTGCAGTTCCTTTTTTCCCTGAATTTGAGCTATTTGGATATACAGTAAGACCAATTATTTCAGATGTAAATGTTGGTATTTTATTTGTAATGGGTGTTGCTTCAATTGGACTTTATGGACCACTTTTAGGTGGTATGAGTAGTGCAAATAAATGGTCACTACTTGGAGGAGCAAGAACAGCAATTCAACTTTTATCTTATGAGGTTGTATCTGGACTTGCATTACTTGCTCCACTTATGATAGTTGGAAGTTTATCTTTAATTGATATAAATGATGCACAAGCAGGAGGTTTAGGAGATTGGTTTGTTTGGACTCAACCTTTAGCTTTTATTCTTTTTGTTATTGCTGGATTTGCTGAAACAAATAGAACACCATTTGACCTTTTAGAACATGAAGCTGAAATTGTTGCAGGTTATGCAACTGAGTATTCAGGTCTTAGATGGGGTATGTTTTTTATTGGTGAATATGCAAATCTATTTACAATATGTTTTTTAATTTCATTAGTTTTTTTAGGTGGATATAACGACCTTTGGTTTATTCCTGGTGGATTAGCAATTATTTTAAAAGTTATGTTTTTGATTTTCTTCTTTTTATGGACAAGAGCTTCTTGGCCACATATTAGACCTGACCAATTGATGTGGTTATGCTGGAAAATCTTAATGCCATTAGCAGTAATTAATATTTTAATTACTGGTTTTGTAATGATGTTTTAGGAGTCGTGAATGAGTTTAGAAAAACTAAAAGATAGAAACATTAGTATGGGAGACTATATCAATGTTTTAGAAAATGATTATCCAAAAACTCCCTGGGAACAATTTAAACAAGTTTCAAAAAGGTCAGTAAAACTTGAACTTTTTGGAGGTTTGAAAATTGTTTGGAAAATGATGACTGGAGCATTATTTAAAAATGAGATGCATACAATTCAGTACCCTATTGAGAAAGCTCCATTAGGACCTAGATATAGAGCAGTTCATAAACTTCTTGGGCTTTTGGAATCTGGTGAAAACAGATGTATTGGTTGTGGACTTTGTGAAAAGATTTGTATAGCTGATTGTATTAGAATGGATACTAAAATTGATGAAAACTCTAGAAAAGAAGTTATGGAGTATACAATCAATATGGGTAGATGTATTTTCTGTGGATATTGTGCTGAGGTTTGTCCTGAGCTTGCTATTGTTCATGGTGGAAGATATGAAAATGCAAGTGAACAAAGAGCACATTTTGTTTTAAAAGAGGATTTATTAACTCCTCTTGATAAATTAGCACAACAAAAAGAGTATCCTGGTTTTGGTGCTGTATCTCCTGATGCAGATGAAAAAATCAAGAAAACTCCATTGTCTTATTAAGGAGGGGAAATGTTTGAGATAGTAGCTTTTTATCTATTTTCAATTTTAACAATTGTTATGTTCTCTATAACAGTTTTTACAAATAATTCACTGTATGCTTTAAGTTCTTTAGCTGCAGGGATGATTTTTATTTCAGCTTTCTTCTTTTTATTAGATGCTGATTTCTTGGGTGCAGTTCAAATTGTAGTTTATACAGGTGCTGTAATGGCTTTATATGCCTTTGGTATGATGTTCTTTGATTCACTTTCAACTGTAAAAGAGAAAGTTAATAATCCTAGATTGATATTTTTATTAACTGGAATTAGTGCTTTGATTATTGTAATAATCTTTGTAAGTCCAATTATTGGAAATAACATTGAAGCACAATATCCAGTTCATCCTGAATGGGGAAACACTCAAGATGTTGGTATTGTTTTATTTACTAAATATCTTATTCCTTTTGAAGTTGCAGCAGTTATGTTACTTGTTGCGATGATTGGTGGGATTATTTTGGCTGGTAAAAGAATGGATGTTTCTTATTCTGATTTAAGTGAAGAAGAGATTGATGCATTGGAAAATGAAACATTGGCAAAGGATAATAAATGAGTTTAAACGCATACCTTATACTTTCGGCTGTGTTATTTTTAATAGGTATGGTCGGTGTTATTAGAAGAAAAAATTTACTTATGTTATTTTTTTCTACTGAGATTATGTTAAATGCAGTGAATATTGGTCTTGCTGCAATATCAAAGTTTCATGGAGATTTAACAGGTCAAATGTTCGCCTTTTTTATTGTAGCAATTGCTGCAAGTGAGGTTGCAATAGGTCTTGGATTATTAATTCTTTGGTACAAGAAAACTGGTACTATTAATCTAGATAGTTTACAAAGTATGAAGGGCTAATGATGGAAAAATATTTATATATTGCGCTTTTTGCCCCTCTTTTAGGTTCTTTGATTGCTGCTTGTTTCTCAAACAGACCTAAAATGCTTTTTACTGGAATTATTACATCTGCTTTGCTTGCTGTTTCAATGATAGCTTCTTTAATATTGCTTCAATATGTTTATTCAACAGAAGCTATTGTTCATGTAAGAATGCTTGATTGGATACAAATAGGAAAATTAGATATTCCATTTGGTTTTGTTGTTGATCAAGTTAGTGTTGTGATGATGGTTGTTGTAACAATTGTTTCTACAATGGTTCATATCCATTCAATTGGTTATATGGATCATGACAAATCATTTAATAGATTTTTTGCATGGCTTTCAGCTTTCGTATTTTCAATGATGATTTTAGTAATGTCAGATAACTTTGCAGGATTATTTATTGGATGGGAAGGTGTTGGACTTTGTTCTTGGGGATTAATTGGATTTTGGTACCATGTTGCAGATAGGGAAAAATCAGATGATATTTACAAATCACCATTTTCAACTTTATCACCATTTTCATCAATAAGCCCTAGTTTTGCCGCAAATGAAGCTTTTATTACAAATAGAATTGCCGATTTAGGAATGTTAGTTGGATTATTTTTAATTTATTGGAATCTTGGAAGTTTACAATATGATGAAGTTTTTGCAAATATTAGAAGCTTAGATACTTCAATTATAGTTGCAATTGGAATTTTCCTTTTTATTGGTGCTATGGGTAAGTCAGCACAATTTCCATTTAACCAATGGCTTGCGAACGCTATGGAAGGACCAACTCCAGTTTCTGCACTAATTCACGCTGCAACAATGGTAACAGCAGGGGTTTATTTAGTAATTAGAGCAAATGAGATTTTTGTAGTTGTTCCAGAAGTTGGTTATTTTATTGCTTGTCTTGGAGCACTTGTCGCTATTGGTGCAGCTTCAATGGCACTTGTTGCTACTAATATTAAAAAAATCATTGCATTTTCAACACTATCTCAACTTGGATATATGTTTGTAGCTGCTGGACTTGGAGCTTATTGGGTAGCACTTTTCCATCTTGCTACTCATGCCTTCTTTAAATCGGTTCTATTCTTAGGAGCTGGTAATGTTATGCATGCTTTAAATGATGAGATAAATATTAAAAATATGGGTGGACTACATAAGCATATGAAAGGAACTTCAATTATTATGACAGTTGCTTCAGTAGCTTTAGCTGGTATCTTCCCACTTTCAGGTTTCTTCTCTAAAGACTTGATATTAGAGGTTGCTTTTGGACACCATTCATATATTTTATGGGCTATTTTATGGGTAACTGCTGGTTTAACTGCTTTTTATTCATTTAGACTTGTTATGTATGTATTCCATGGGGAAGAGAACTTCAAAAAATTCAATTATCATCCACATGAAACATATCCATTTGTAATTGCTGCTATGACTCCACTTGCTATTTTAGCTGTTATTGCAGGATTTTTTAAAGGACCATTTATTGAGATGGTTACAAAGGTTTTACCAGAACTTGAGATTCACGTAAGTAATGCAACTTTATGGATTTTGATTGTAATAACACTTGGAATTGCATTAGGCGGTATAGCTTTCGCTGTTATTAAATTTAGAAAAGATGGTACATATTTTAGTGAGAAATTTAAAAATAGACTTTGTTATAAAGTTTTAGCAAACCAATATTTTATGCCACACTTTATTGAGAATGTAATCAATAAACCATATTTGGCACTTTCTAAATTTTCATGGAAAAATATTGATCTTAAAATTGTTGATGCTATTGTTGATGGTATTGCAAAAGTTATATACAAAAGTGGTGAGGCAAGTAGGCCTATTCAAAGTGGAAATTTATCAACTTCATTAAGATTGATGGTTGTTGGTATTACTGTATTACTAGTGCTTAGTGTGGCACTTGGTATTGCAAAGTAAGGGGTTAAGTAGATGGAACACATTTTATCAATTTTAATATTTTTTCCAGCATTTGCAGCATTTGTGGGGTTTTTAGTTAAAAATGACTCTATTAGAATGTATGGTATTGTTGTTACTGCATTAGAATTTGTTTTAAGTATTTTTCTTTGGGCAAATTTTGATACAAGTGTAGCTGGAATGCAGTTTAATGAAACCTTACCAATAATAAGTTCATATGGTATTAATTATTTAGTGGGTATTGATGGAATTTCACTATTTTTAGTGATTATGACTACTTTTATGACTATGATTGCAGTTATTGGATTAACTGAAAAAAGAAATCTAAAACATATGATTATCACAGTATTGTTCTTAGAAATGACTATGGTCGGAGTATTTTTAGCTTTAGATGCAATCATTTTCTATATGTTCTGGGAATTATCTTTAGTACCAATGCTTTATATTGTTGGAGCATGGGGTGGACAACTTAGAATTTACGCAGCTATAAAATTTTTCTTATATACCTTTATTGGTTCATTGGTGATGCTAATTGGTATGTTATACCTAGGATATGTATATTTCCAAACAACAGGAAACTGGAGCTTTAGTATTTTAGATTGGAATATGCTTATTTTACCATTTGATATGCAAACTTGGTTATTTATTGCTTTCTTTTGTGGTTTTGCAATCAAAGTTCCAATGTTCCCATTTCATACATGGCTTCCATATGCTCACGGTCAAGCACCAACAATAGGTTCTGTAATCTTAGCCGCTGTTTTACTTAAAATGGGTACTTATGGTTTTGTAAGATTTTCATTACCACTATTCCCTGATGCTTCGGTTTATTTTACATATCCAATGGCGGCTTTAGCTCTTATTGCAATTGTTTACACAGCAATGGTAGCTTATGCCCAAGAGGATATGAAACAAGTTATTGCTTACTCATCAGTTTCACATATGGGTGTTATTATTTTAGGTATTTTTGCTCTAAATGTAGAAGGGATTGGTGGTTCAATCTTCTTAATGATTTCTCATGGTATTGTATCAGGAGCCCTGTTCATGCTTGTTGGAGTAATATATGATAGACGACATACAAAAATGATAAAAGATTTTGGAGGATTAGCTTCTGTAATGCCAAGATATGCAACTATTTTTGGAATCATGTTAATGGCATCTGTTGGTCTTCCTTTAACTATTGGTTTTGTAGGTGAGTTTTTATCTTTACTTGGATTTTTTAAAGTATCTCCTGTATTAACAATTATTGCTGGACTAACAATTATTTTAGGTGCTGTTTATATGCTTGTAATGTATAAAAAATCTTTCTTTGGACCTATTGTTCATGAAGAAAATAAAAATCTTGAAGATGTAAAAGGGCGTGAATTAGCAGCATTAATTCCACTTGTTGCATTAGTTGTAATCTTAGGTGTTTATCCAAAACCTATTTTAAAACCTGTAGATACATCTGTGTCTGCCCTTGTTGAAGTTATGCAACTAAAAGCAGTAAATCCTACTACAAAGACTAGACTTATGGAGTCTAATAGTATTCAAGGAGGTGAAAAATGATAAATATACCACCTGTATCAATTGAATTTGCTAGTTTAAATTTTGGAACAATAGTTCCTATGCTTGTTGCAATAGTTGGAGCACTTGTAATTTTAATCATTGATTTAGTTAATAGAAATTTAGATAAATCTTTATATATCATGTTAACAGTTTTATTTTTAATTGTTGACTTTGGGGTATTGATTGGCTTTTCTGGAAACGTAAGAGGCTTTTTTGATTTAATGCTTGTGGATGGTATCTCGATACTTTCTCAAGGTGTAATTGTAATTGCTTCACTTCTTTTTATCTTTACGGCAATGGGTAAATTAAGATTTCAAGAGTATAGATATCCTGAGTACTTTGCTTTATATTTATTTATGATTGCAGGGTTCCAATTTATGGTTAGTTCAGATTCTTTAATTTTAATCTTTGTAGGTCTTGAAACAGCTTCTATGTCTTTATATACAATTATTGCTATGCATAATAGAAAAAATGCTTTAGAAGCAGCTATTAAGTATTTTACAATGGGTGCTTTAGCAACTGCATTTTTTGCCTTTGGTTCAATGATTTTTTATGCTTTAACTGGAACTGTTGAGTTAGGACTTATGTCACAAATTTTAGTTGAATCAAATTTTGATAACTATCCTGTAATGTTAATTGGTGTTATCTTTATGTTAGGTGCTTTAGCCTTTAAAATATCACTAGTTCCATTTCATGTTTGGGTTCCTGATGTATATGAGGGAGCAACAGCAGCTTTAGCAGGATTTATGTCTATTGTTCCAAAAATGGCAGGTTTTGTTGTTGCCTTAAGATTTTTTGAGATATTTATAGCAAGTGGTGATAGATTTGTAGAGATTATTCTTTATGTTATTGTTGTATTATCAATGACTATTCCAAATATTATTGCACTACTTCAAAATGATATTAATAGAATGCTTGCATACTCTTCAATCTCAAATGCAGGGTTTGCAATGGCAGCAATTTTAATAGGAACTACACAAGCAACAAATGCACTATTTTTATATTGGATTATGTTCTTAGTTACAAACCTTGGTGGATTTACAATGCTTTGGTTAAATAGAAGTAAAGATTATAAATTCTCTTCAGACCATGCTTTGGAAAAATATTCAGGTCTTATAAAAAGTTCACCATTTACTGCAACAATGATGGGATTATTTTTATTATCATTAGCTGGTATTCCACCATTTGCACTTTTCTGGGGAAAAATGTATTTAATTGGAGCAAGTGTTAATGCTGGATATATGTTATTAGCACTTATTATGGTTATAAACTCTGCAATTGCAGGATACTATTATTTAAAACCAATTGTTTATATGTTCTTAAAAGACCCAATTGAAGGTAATGAAGTAAAATATATGGCAAATGCAACTACTTCAATTAAAACAGTAATTGGTTTTTGTGCAATAATTACAATTCTTTCAATTTTTATGGTTGACCCATTATTAGAGATTATTTCGTACTATGTACAAACTTCAGGATATTAGGATTTTTCCTAATGTCCAAAAAATTTAAGAGGCTCTTTGTACAAAAGAGTGTAAAAGTTTATCTATCATCTCAATTAATCTTTTTTCATAGCTTTTGATAATATCTTTTTTTGGAGTTATTGCTTGCCAGTCGATAACTTTTGCTCCTATTGAGGCAGAAGTATGTTCCATGTAGTGTTTAGAGGTATAAAAACTATGATTCATAAAATATTTTGTAGTATTATAATTTATCAAAATAGAGCTTTTTGCTTGAGCTACTCTTCTTAATGTAGATTGCACTTGCCCATATGGCCAATAGTAATATGCAACTAGTCTTTGGGAGAATTTTTCATGAACCTTATTTTTTGAGAATAGATTATTTCTATCTGCTAAGATTATATATCTATTTGCAGCTTCAATATTATCTAGTTCATCATTTAAGTCATCTTTTAAAACACACTTTACAGGTTCATCACTTTTTTTCTGTGTACAGCATCTACATTCAGTACATTGAGCAAATTGTAACTCTTTTAAAGTTAATTTTGTGTAATTGACATTGTTTTTTTGTAAATAATCACTTATAAAATTTACAATTTTTTCAACATCTTTATGTTGTTTTTCCGTACAGTCAATAATTTTAACTCTCATGAGTTCCCCCTTATATTGAGTACTTATAAAATTTTAACACTTCTTTATGAATTTAGCATGACATAATTGAATATTTAGTGTACAAACGAGGCTAAACAAAAAGTAATTGATAACTTGTTACAATCCCATACAAATTTATGATAAAAGGTCTATCTTGAAAACAATAAGTGTTGCACATTCTCCTGATGCTGATGATATTTTTATGTATTATGCTATTAAGTTTGGTTGGGTTACTGCTAAAGATGCAAAATTTGAAAATATAGCTGATGATATTGAGACATTAAATCAAGCAACTTTAAAAGGTGAATATGATGTTTGTGCCATTTCTTTTGCCTTATATCCTTTAGTAAAGGATGATTATGCTTTACTTAAAACGGCTGTTTCTTTTGGGGAGGGTTACGGACCTAAACTAATTAAGAAAAAAGGTACAAAACTAAAAAGAAATTTTAAAGTTGCACTTAGTGGTGAGTTTACGACAAATGCACTTCTATTTAAAATAGCTTATCCTGAAGCTAGAATCACATATATGAACTTTTTAGATATCGAACAAGCTGTATTAGATGGAGAAGTTGACGCAGGTGTATTAATTCATGAGTCAATTCTAACTTTTAATGATGAACTTGAAGTAGAACGAGAGATGTGGGATATTTGGGTTGAACTTAGTGGAGGTGACTTACCATTACCATTAGGAGGTATGTGCTTAAGAAGATCAATTCCTCTTCATAGTGCAATTGATTATGAGAACACACTTATTAAAGCTGTTGATGTTGCAAATAAAAATAGAAAAGTTTTAGCTCCTATGTTACTTGAAAAAGGTTTAATTAGGGTAGATGCTGATACTTTAGATACATATTTAGATTTATATGCAAATGATAACTCTGTAGAGCTAAGTGAAATTCAATTTAAAGCATTAGACAAACTTTTTGAGCTTGGATATAAACATGGGTATTATGAAAATCTAATAAAAGCAAAAGATTTTTTAATTCCAAGTGAGTATGAGGAATTTAGAGCTAAATAATGAAAAACTTCTTTGAAGAGATTGATTTTAAAAAATATAGTTCAATAAAAATAGGTCCCATTTGTGAAGTTTTAAACATAAATGAGATAGGTGATTATGATGATTATCAAATTATTGGACAAGCTAATAATATTTTAGTATCAAATGACCCACCAAAATTTGCAAAGCTTGGAAAAGCTTTTGAGTATATTGAACAAAAAGATGACAAACTTTATGTGGGTTGTGCAGTAAAATCAGGTAAACTTTTATCATATGCCAAAAAACATGATTTAGCTAATTTTGAGTTTTTAGGGAGACTTCCTGGTAATTTAGGGGGGCTTATAAAAATGAATGCAGGCTTAAAAGAATGGGAGATTTTTAATTATATAGATTCTATTAAGACAAAAGATGGTTATATAAAAAAAGAAGGTATTCAATATGGGTATAGATTTACAAATATCAATACTATAGTTTATGAGCTTGTATTTAATTTATCTTCTGGGTATTCAAAAGAAAAAAGTGAAATGTTTAAAAAAATGAGAGATAACCAACCCCACACTCCAAGTGCGGGAAGTTGTTTTAAAAATCCTGAAGGTGATTATGCTGGAAGATTGATAGAGCAGGTTGGTTTAAAAGGATTAAAAAAAGGTGATATGAGTTTCTCAAAGGTTCATGCGAATTTTTTAGTAAATGAGGGTGAAGGAACTTTTGAGGATGCAATGTATCTAATAAATGAAGCAAAAAATAGGATAAAAGAGCAGTTTAATATAGAAATTCAAGAAGAGATCATAATTTTTTAATATTAAATGCTTTTAATTTTTTTATGCTAGAATGCGTGATTTATAATAAGTGTAAGGGTAGTTTTAGTGAAGAATTTAGTAATAGTAGAGTCACCAGCAAAAGCAAAAACAATATCAAAGTTTTTAGGAAAAGACTATAAAGTAATGGCCTCAATGGGGCATGTAAGAGACCTTCCAAAGTCAAAATTAGGCTTTGATCCAGAAAACAATTTTGAACCAAAATATTTAATCTCAACTGATAAGAAAAAAGTTATCAGTGATTTAAAAAAAGAGATTTCAAAAGATACTACTATTTACCTAGCAGCCGATGAAGATAGAGAGGGAGAGGCTATTGCATGGCACCTAATTCCTGCACTAAAAATTGAAAAAAACCCACTTAAAAGAATTGTATTTCATGAAATTACAAAAGATGCTATTTTAGAAGCTATTAATAACCCAAGGGAAGTAAACCAACACTTAGTAGATGCTCAACAAGCAAGAAGAATTTTAGATAGAGCTGTTGGTTATGAACTTTCTCCATTACTTTGGAAAAAAGTAAGATATGGTCTTAGTGCAGGTAGAGTTCAATCTGTTGCTGTTAGAATTATTGTTGATAGAGAAAATGAGATTAGAGCCTTTGTTCCTGAAGAGTATTGGAGAATAAAAGCTGAGTTTATAAATCCATCTTTTGATTCATTATTGGCAAAAATAGATGGAAAAAATGAAAAAGTAGAAAATGAACAACAAGCAAAAGCGATAGAATCTTCAATAAATCAAGGTAATTTCCAATTAATAGATATTGAAGAGAAAGAAAGTACAAGAAATCCTGCTGCTCCATTTACAACTTCAACACTACAACAAGAGGCTAGTAGAAAGATTGGATTATCTGTAAAACAAACAATGGTAATTGCTCAACAATTATATGAAGGAAATGTTGGTAATATTCCAGGACATTCAGGTGGTTTAATCACATATATGAGAACTGACTCATTAAATCTTTCAAAAGTTGCTACAAGTAAGGCAAAAGAAGTTATAGAAAATGAGTATGGAAAAGAGTATTCTTTAAGTAAACCAAGAGTTTATAAATCAAAAGCAAAGGGAGCGCAAGAGGCTCACGAAGCAATTAGACCTGTAAATTTAGCTTTAAAACCAAGTGAAATAAAACCATATGTTGATAATGCACAATTTAAATTATATGATTTAATTTGGAAAAGAACTTTAGCAACACAAATGGCACCAGCAAAAATAGCAAACACCACTTATAAAATTAGTGCAGGAAAAGATAAAGAGTTTGAATTTCAAACAAAGGGACAAAGAATTATTTTTGCAGGTTTTATGAAAGCTTATACTGAAGGAAGTGATAATCCTGAAGCAGCCCTTGATAGTAGTGAAAAAATCTTGCCAACTATTAAAGTTGGGACAATTTTAGATTTAGAAAAACTAGATTTAGAACAAAATTTTACTAAACCGCCTGCTAGATATACTGAGGCTAGCTTGGTTAAAAAGTTAGAGAGTGAAGGGATTGGAAGACCATCAACTTATGCTCCAACTATTTCAACTATTCAAGCAAGGGAATATGTAGAACGAACAGAAGATAAAAAACTTGCACCAACACCAACAGGTGAGATAGTAAATAGTTTCTTAGTTGACCATTTTCCTGAGATTGTAGATTTAGGATTTACTGCAAAAGTTGAAGAGGAGTTTGATGAAATTGCTGATGGAAAAATAGCTTGGCAACAAGTTATGAATGAGTTTTATGGTGATTTCAAAAAAACAATAAATGAAAAAGAAGAGAGTGTTAATAAAGAAGATTATCTTCAAGTAAGAGAGATAGGAATTGATCCAAAATCTGGGAAACCAATAAGTGCAAGAGTTGGAAGATTTGGTCCATTTGTTCAAATTGGAACAAAAGATGATGAAGAAAAGCCAAAATTCGTTGCTATTCCTGATCATTTAAATATGGATACAATTACCCTTGAAGAGGCATTATTTTTATTTACTTTACCAAGAGTCGTTGGGCAAACTAATGAGGGTGAAGATATAAAAGCAAATATTGGAAGATTTGGTCCTTATTTACAGGTTAAAACAAAATATTATTCACTTAAAACTGATGATCCTTATACGATTGAATTACCTAGAGCTTTAGAAGTTATTCAAGAGATTGATGAAGCAAAAGCTAAGGCTTTAATCCAAGATTTTGCAGAAGATAAGATTCAGATTTTAGATGGAAGATATGGACCTTACATTAAGCAAGGAAGAAAAAATTTTAAAATTCCTAAAGGTGTTGATGCCCAAGAATTAACTTTAGAAGAAGTAAAAGAGATAATTTCTAAAGACCCAAAATCAAAGGGTAGTGCAACAAAAAAAACTACAGCAAAAAAAACCACTAGTAGAAAAAAAACTACAGCGAAAAAAACAACGACTAAAAAAACAGATAAATAAATTTTAATATGAAAATAGGGGTTTTATCAGATAGTCACTTCAAAGTAGAATATACTAAAGAGGTGATTTCTCTATTAAAAAAGAATGGTGCAGAATATCTTATCCATGCTGGTGACTTATGCTTGGAAGAGAATTTAAAATTATTAGAAGAATCTGAACTTACATATGTAAGCGTATTTGGAAATAATGATATGTCATTAATCTCTATTTCCAATAAATATAATATAAAGCAGGAGCCTTATCCTTTCAAGATAAAGGAGACTACTTTTAAGTTAATGCATTTACCTTATTATATGACAGGTGATTGTGATGTGGTGATTTTTGGTCATACACACATTTTTGAAAGTGAATATAAAAATAATACACTTTTTCTAAATCCTGGTGAAGTGTGCGCTAGAGAGAAACCTTTAGTAGAATGTGTGTTGCTTGAAATTAAAGATAATGAGTATATAATCAACTATTACTCAAGGGATATAAATAAAAAAGAGTTTTTAAAAAAAGAGATAATTTATGAGAAGTGAACAAATATTTTTATGTGCAATTTGTAATATTGAAAGTGGCACATGTAATGAAGATTGTAAGTTTTGTACCCAAAGTGTAAAATATAAAGCTGATATTCAAAGATATAAACAAAAACAGATTGAACAAATAGTTGAAGAAGCAAAAAGAGCTAGAGCAAATAACGCAAATGGTTTTTGTCTAGTAACTGCAGGAAAAGGTCTTACAGACAAAAGATTAGCTTTTGTTTGTGAAGCAGCAAGGGCAGTTAAAAAAGAGAATCTAGGATTGATTTTAATTGCATGTAATGGAACTGCAAGTGTGGAGCAATTAGAGACTTTAAAAGAAGCTGGTGTTGATGCATATAATCATAACTTGGAAACTGCAAGGGATTTCTATCCTGAAATTGTTACAACACATACTTGGGATGAAAGATATCAAACTTGTAAGAATGTAAAACAAGTTGGACTAAGACTTGTTTGTGGAGGAATTTTTGGATTAGGTGAAACTCAAGAGCAAAGGGTATCAATGCTTGAATCAATTGCTTCATTGGATCCAATGAATGTTCCTATTAATTTTTTCCATCCAAATAAAGCTTTACCAATAGTAGAAAATTCTATAACAAGAGAAGAGGCTTTTGAACTTATTACCTTAACAAGAAAAATGGTTCCAAATGCAAAAAAAATTATGGTTGCTGGTGGAAGAGAATTGATGTTTGGAGATGAAGAGTATAAAATCTTTGAAAAAGGTGCAAATGCCTTTGTTATAGGCGATTACTTAACAACTGCAGGAAAATCTCCACAAGATGATATAAGAGAACTTGAAAAATTAGGTTTTTCTATTACTAGAGAAATTAACTAGGAATAAGTAATGACTGAAGAAATATTAATCATTATCACTATATCTTTGATTATATTTTCTTCACCATTAATATCAAAGTTTATAAAACTTCCTACTATTACTATTGAGATAATGTTAGGGGCTTTAGCAGCATATTTTGCTTTTATTACAGAGCATGCTGTATTAGAACTTGTTGCGGAATTAGGTTTCTTATATTTGATGTTTCTAGCAGGACTTGAAGTTGATTTAAAAAAGCTTATGACCATATCAAATACAATTTTAAGAAAATCTATATTTTATAATGTGATTTTATTCTCTTTATCTGCATTAATTGCTATTTATTTAGATCTTGGCTTAATTTTTATAGTTGTGTTACCACTTATTTCTATTGGTTTATTAGCTGCTTTAAAGAAAGAGTATGGTGATGTTGATTGGATTAAGCTTTCAATTACAGTGGGACTTATTGGAGAAATCGTTTCTATTTTTGCACTAACAACTGTATCAGCAGCATTAGAGTTTGGTATTAATATTGAGTTTTATAAAACAATGGTTTTATTTATTGCATTTTTAGTTTCTATGCTATTTATTTACAAACTATTTCATAATCTAATTTGGTGGTTTCCTGAAATAAAAGCTTTACTTATGCCAGAGCAAGATCACCAAGAACAAGATATTAGAGTATCTATGGCTATTTTCTTTTTAATGATTGCTGTTATGATGGCATTACATTTAAAAGTTGCTTTTGGAGCATTTATTGCTGGAACATTTATTACAACATTTTTTGAGAAGCATAACAATAAACTTTCACACAAGTTAGAGCATTTTGGGTTTGGATGGTTAGTGCCTATTTTCTTTATCTCTGTTGGAGCTTCTTTTGAATTGGATGCATTATTACAAGATGGATTACTTGTAAGTGCAATTTTAATTGTTGTAGCTATGGTAGGGATTAGATTTGTAGCTTCTATGTTGTTTATTAAAGAGATGGGATGGAATAAATTTTTTATGATTGGTTTTTCCCATTCGATGCCAATTACACTTTTAATTGCTGTTGCAACATTAGCTTATCATACTCATTCTATTACACAGTTTTATTATTATGCTTTTATTTTAGCTGCTATTATTGAAGTTTTAGTTGTAATGATTTTAATTAGAATTGTTGCTAGTTTTTTAAAAAATAGTGAGAAGAAAAAGGTAAAAAAACCTATTTAGGTTTTTTTACTCATAAAGCTTAATAATACTTACCATCTTATCATCATATGTAACTTCATAATCTTCTGGCATATTAGCTAGTTCTACAACTATTCTAAAATAGTTTTCATTTTTATGATTTCCAACTGCAATTTTTGGGAAATTTGTAGAGTTTAAATCTTCTCTTATAGTATAAAAATTTTCTTTAGCACCAAAGTCTAAAATGATTTTCTTTTTACCTGGAAGTGTCATTTTCTTTGTAACTTTGTAGTTTGTATGAATATCTAATTTATCATTATCATATTCGATTTTTAGAAAAGGAAGTAACTCTTTTTCATTTGTAATATCAAGTCTTGGTTTTACATAAACAACTTCTTGTTTTGGCTCTTTTATAATAATCTCTTTTTTAATGATTGTTTTAGGTTTTACTTCTTTTTTAACCTCTTCAATCATTTGTTTAACCTTTTCTTCCGTAACTGGTTTAACCTTAGGCTCAGGCTTATTCATATTTTCATACATCTCATTAACATAATGTTGCTCTTGTTGAAACTCAACTGCATAATCATCTTCTGGTTCATTGATTTCAATTAATCTTGCTGCTTCTTCTTGGTATGTGTTTGTTGCTTCAAAAGGGTTTTCTCTAGCAATTAAACTAACAGATAGTATAAGTAGAAGTGTAAATAGTCTTTTCATTCCTCAGGCTCCAAGTTTTTTAATTCAAAATACTCTTTTTGTAAATAAGCATTTTCTTGTTGTAATCTTTTTATTTCACTTTGAAGATACTCTTTTTTATGTTTTAAAGAGTTATAAACCTCTAAAGAGTTATCTCCAAAAAGAACATTAGAGACATGATATCCAAGAAATATCGTAATGGCAACAGAAACTGTTGCCATTATCGAAAATTTTTTTATAATACCACGATTTTCTTTCATAAATTATTTTGAGAAAGGTTGTTTTCCTAAGTATTCAGCATACCCAATCTCTGCACCAATTTCTAATAATCTATTGTATTTAGCGATTCTATCACTTCTTGCAGTTGAACCAGTTTTGATTTGACCACAATTTAATGCAACAGCAAAATCAGCAATAAATGCATCTTCTGATTCACCAGATCTGTGCGACATTACACAGTTATAGTTATTTCTTTGAGCAAGTCTAACTGTTAACATAGTTTCAGAAACAGAACCAATTTGGTTTGGCTTAATTAAGATTGCATTTGCAATCCCTTTTTGGATTCCTTCTGCTAAAATATTTGCATTTGTAACAAATAAATCATCCCCAACAATTTGGATTTTATCACCTAATTTTTCAGTCATCAATTTAAATCCATCCCAGTCATCTTCTGATAAACCATCTTCGATTGAAACGATTGGGTATTTAGCACAAAGGTCTACATAGTATTCAACTAATTGGGCAGATGTAATTTCTCTGTTTTCAGATTTTAATACATATTTACCTTCATCATTGATAAGTTCAGATGCTGCAACGTCCATAGCAATTGCAATTTGTTCACCTGGTTTATAACCTGCTTTTTCAATTGCTTCCATAATTACTTGTAAAGGCTCTTCGTTTGATTTTAAGTTTGGAGCAAATCCACCCTCATCACCAACTGCTGTTAATTCACCCATACCATCAATAATCTTTTTAAGGTGTTGGTATACTTCTGCTGAAGCTCTTAATCCATCATTGAAATTATCAAATCCAACAGGCATAATCATAAACTCTTGGAAATCAACAGAGTTATTTGCATGTTCTCCACCATTAATGATGTTTAACATAGGAACTGGCATTGTCATTGCATTTGCTCCACCTAAATATCTGTATAATGGAATATCTAAAGATGCAGCAGCTGCACGTGCTACGGCCATAGATACACCTAGAACTGCGTTTGCTCCAAGTTTTGAATAGTTAGAAGTTCCATCGATATCTTTCATAGTTGCATCGATTTCTGCTTGATTGTATGGACTTAATCCCATTAATTCATCAGCAATAACAGTATTTACATTTTCAACAGCTTTTAAAACACCTTTACCTAAAAATCTATCATCTCCATCTCTTAATTCTAATGCTTCTCTTTTTCCTGTACTTGCTCCACTTGGAACAATTGCACTTTGTTTTGTACCGTCACTTAAGATAACAGTAGCTCTAACAGTTGGGTTTCCTCTTGAATCTAATACTTCATCTGCATATACATTATCAATAAATACCATTTATGGTCTCCTGTTTTGAATAAAATTGGTATATTCTACTAAAATTTTTATTGGTAATTGCTTTTATAAAAGTGTTTTGAAAGATTATAAGTAAGTTTAAGGGTAGATTTTTATGGTTTTAATCAAAGAGAATATTCTCTTTGATTAATCTTCTTCTGTAGTTTCTGTTTCACCTTGAATTAGTTCATCATTAATTCCCATTGCAGCAAGGATTTTTTGTTCTATCTCCCGTGCAATTTCTGGGTTGTCTTTTAAAAATACTTTTGAATTTTCTTTACCTTGACCGATTTTTGTATCTTCATAAGAGAACCATGCCCCAGCTTTATCAACAATATCAAGTTTTACACCATAATCAATAAGCTCACCCATTTTTGATACACCTTCACCAAACATAATATCAAATTCAGCTTGTTTAAATGGTGGTGCAACTTTATTTTTTACTACTTTAACTTTTACTCTATTACCAATAGAATTTTCACCTTGTTTTAAAGTTGCAATTCTTCTAATATCTAGTCTAACTGAAGAGTAAAATTTTAGTGCATTTCCACCAGTAGTTGTTTCTGGAGATCCATATCCTGTCATACCAATTTTCATTCTGATTTGGTTGATAAAGATAACTGTACAATGCATTTTATTTAATAAACCTGTGATTTTTCTAAGAGCTTTACTCATAAGTCTAGCTTGAACACCAACTTGTTGGTCATCCATATCTCCATCAATTTCAACTTTTGGAGTAAGTGCCGCAACTGAGTCAACTACTACTAAATCAACTGCTCCACTTCTAATAACAGTTTCTAGGATTTCTAAAGCTTGCTCACCAAAATCTGGTTGAGATACAAGTAAGTTATCAGTATCTACACCAATATCTTTTGCATATTTTACATCAAGAGCATGTTCTGCATCAATAAAAGCACAAACTCCACCAGCTTTTTGCGCTTCAGCAATAGCATGTAAAGTCAGAGTTGTTTTACCTGATGATTCAGGTCCATAAATCTCTACCACTCTACCTTTTGGAAGACCACCAACACCAAGTGCTAAGTCAAGTCCTAATGATCCTGTAGATATTGATTCAGTTGGAACTACTTCTTTGTCACCAAGTCTAATTAAAGTTCCTTTACCAAATGTTTTATCAATTTGTTTAATAGCTAGTTCTAATGATTTTTTTTGATTATCATCCATTGTTTTATGTCCTGTGTTTTATTTTATGTTGGAATTTTAGCGAATTATTTTTAAAGTAGTTACTTATATTACAAAATGCAATATTTATTTTTAATCATCTTTTTTTTCAGATGATTCTTCTTCTATCTTTTTCACTGTTTCAATTGTTTTTATATGAGAGTTAACTCTTTTTTTCATTGTATGTGTTTTAATATGTTTAGCAAGTATTTTTGTATATTTTTTATAATTTCTACTCCCTTTCTCAAAAGTAGCTAGTTTTTTTTGAATTTTCAAAATATCTTCTGGAATAATGTTGTTTGCCATATAAAAACCTAATTAAATTTAATAATTTAAATTATCTCATATAAACTCTTAAAATTAAAGTTAAATAATAAATTAGTTAAAATATATCATTATAAAAAAGTGAGTTATACATGTTTAACAATAAAAATATTTTAATTACTGGTGGAACGGGAAGTTTTGGGAAAAAGTTTACAAAAATAATACTAAGTAAATATAAACCAAATAAAATAATAATTTATTCAAGAGATGAGCTTAAGCAATATGAGATGTCTCAAGATTATAATGATTCTTGTATGAGATATTTTATTGGAGATGTAAGGGATAAAGAAAGATTAAAAAAAGCAATGAGGGATGTTGACTATGTTATTCATGCTGCAGCTTTAAAACATGTACCTATAGCAGAATACAATCCAATGGAATGTATTAAAACAAATATTAATGGTGCTCAAAACATTATTGATGCTTGTTTGGAAAATAAGGTTAAAAAAGTAATTGCTCTTTCAACTGATAAAGCAGCAAATCCTGTTAATTTATATGGGGCAACAAAATTAGCTTCCGATAAACTTTTCGTTGCTGCGAATAATTTAGTAGGAGAGCGTGATATTCAATTTTCTGTTGTTAGATATGGAAATGTAATTGGAAGTAGAGGAAGTGTAATCCCTTATTTTAAAAAACTTATAGAAAATGGGGAAAAAGAACTTCCTATAACTGATGAAAAAATGACAAGGTTTATGATAACACTAGAACAAGGTGTTGAGTTTGTCCTTGAAAATTTCCAAAGAATGCAAGGTGGAGAGATTTTTGTTCCAAAAATTCCATCAATGAAAATGACAGATTTAGCAAAAGCAATGGCTCCTAATCTTCCTATAAAAATTATTGGCATAAGACCTGGAGAAAAACTTCACGAAATAATGTGCCCAGCTGATGATTCTCATTTAACAATTGAATTTGAAGACCATTATGTAATTGCTCCAACAATAACATTTACTAAAAATAGAGATTTTTTAATAAATAAAAAAGAGGAAAAAGGTAAAAAGGTAGTCCAAGGATTTGAATATAACTCAGGAACAAATGACGAATGGCTAGCAGAAGAAGAATTTTTAGAATTGATAAAAGATATTTAAATGAATTTCATCCCTTATGGTAAGCAAACTATTGATGAAAAAGATATAAATAGTATTGTTGAAGTTTTAAAATCTGATTATCTAACAACAGGGCCAAAAGTAAAAGAGTTTGAAGACTCAATTGCAAAATATTGTGATGCAAAATATTGTGTGGCTGTATCAAATGGCACTGCTGCTTTGCATTTAGCTTCAATGGTACTTTTAAATGATGGTGACAAAGTTTTAACAACACCAAACTCATTTTTAGCAACTTCTAATTCAATGCTTTATGTAAATGCAAAACCAGTTTTTGTGGATATTTACGAAGATGGAAATATCAATTTAGATCTTTGTGAAGAGTATTTAAAAAAAGATTCTTCAATAAAAGCTATATTTGGTGTATCTTTTTCAGGAAATATGCTAAATCAAAAAAAATTAAAAGAGATAAAAGAAAAATATAAAATCAAGATTTTAGAAGATAATGCCCATGCTATTGGAGCTATGCAAGATGGTATAAAAGCTGGCTCATGCACAAATAGTGATATCTCTATTTTCTCTTTTCATCCTGTTAAAAGTTTAACTACAGGAGAGGGTGGAGCAATAACTACCAATTCAAAAGAGCTTTATGAAAAACTTATGCTTTTAAGAAATCATGGAATGAAATCAAATAGTGAAGTTGCACCTTGGCATTATGATATGACAGAGTTAGGATTTAATTATAGATTAACTGATATCTCATGTGCATTAGGAATATCTCAATTAAAAAGATTAGATTCATTTTTAATTTCACGAAGAACAATTGCCAAAAGATATGATGAATTAATTGATAGTATAGATTTTATTGAGCCATTATACTCTTTTACTAATGATTCAGCTTACCATTTATATGTAGTAAAAATTGATTTTGATAAATTAAACTTTGATAAAAAAGAGTTTGTTTTAAAAATGAGAGAGAAAAATATTGGTCTTCAATATCACTATATTCCCATAAATAAACAACCATACTATCAAAATTTAGGATATGGGAATGAAAATACTCTTATAATGGATGAATATTATGAAAAGGCTATAAGTTTACCTATTTACCCTCTTTTATCAAAAGATGAACAAATATATGTAATAAACTCAATCTTGGAGATATGTAATGCCTAAGTCTATTGCTATTATTCCTGCTCGTGGTGGTAGTAAAAGAATTCCTAAAAAAAATATTAAAGACTTCCATGGTAAACCTTTAATTGCATATAGTATTCAAACAGCATTAAGGTCTAAATTGTTTGAAAAAGTTGTGGTAAGTACAGATGATGAAGAGATTGCAGAAATTTCTAAAAAATATGGTGCAGAAGTACCTTTTTTAAGACCTAAAGAATTAAGTGATGATTTTACAGGTACAGCTGATGTAACAAAGCATGCAATAGACTTTCTTGAACTAAAGGGAGAAGTATATGATTATTGTTGCACAATTTATGCAACGGCACCATTACTTCAAGAAAAATATTTAGTGGAAGGTTATACTAAGTTAAAAAACAATGATGCAATAAATACTTTTTCATGCACTTCCATGCCTTTTCCGATTCAAAGAACTTTTAAAATAGATGAGAATAATAGATGTAAAATGTTTTGGCCTGAAAATTATATGAAAAGAAGCCAAGATTTAGAAGAAGCTTACCAAGATGCAGGACAATTTTATTGGACTAAAGTAGGTAAAAATTCAGGTGAAGTAATGTTTGGAAAAGATAGCATACCTATTATTTTACCAAGACATTTAGTGCAAGACATAGATACATTAGAAGATTGGACTAGAGCTGAATATATGTATTCTGCATTAAAACAAAATAGAGAATTTTAATATGAATATCCTTTTTAGAACAGACTCTTCATCTAAAATAGGTATTGGGCATATTATGCGAGATCTTGTTCTTGCAAAACAGTATCCCAAATCAAAAATTACTTTTGCCACTCAAGAACTAGAGGGGTCAGTGAATCATAAAATTGATGAAACTGGATATAACAAAGTTATCCTAAAATCTAATGATATAGAAGAAGTAGAAATACTCATAAAAAAACTATCTATTGATATGATTATAATAGATCATTATGGTATTGACTACACTTATGAAAAACAATTAAAAGTTAAAAATCCAGAATTAAAAATTATGGTACTTGATGATACTTATGAAAAACACCATTGTGATATATTGTTAAATCACAATATGGGTGCAAGTAAAAAAAAATATAAAAATTTAGTACCATCTAACTGTGAATTAAGATGTGGAAGTAAATTTACTCTTTTAAGAGAAGAATTTTTAATTGAAAAGAAAAAATCAAAAAGAAAAAGAGGAAGTTTAAGTAGAAATACTTTTTTAGTTTTTATTGCAATGGGTGGAGCGGATCATAGCAATATAAATGTAGATATACTAAAAACTATAAAAAAAGTTAATAAACTTTATAAAGAAAAAATAAGAATAAATTTAGTCACAACAACTGCAAATAAAAATTTAAAAAGTTTAGTAAAATACTGTAAATATGAAAAATGGATTAAATTACATGTAAACTCAAATAAAATTGCAGAACTAATGGCAAAAAGTAATCTTGCTATAATTACCCCAAGTGTGACTATAAATGAAATTTATTTTATGAAAGTTCCATTTATAGCAATAAAAACAGCAAGTAATCAAAAAGAGATATATTCATATTTAAAAAAGAAAAATTTTGATGTTTTGAATTCCTTTGACACTGTAAAGTTACAAAAAAAATTAATTAAGCTATTAACAAAAGCTGATAGGTAAATTATGGAAAATATAATTATTGCAACTATAAAAGAATGGAATATAAAAAACTTTTTCAAGATTAAAGAATTTAATGAAAATAAATATAAATTTCATCTTATAACCAATAAAGAAGAGTTAACATACGAACTTATATCTAAAATTAATCCTAAATATATTTTTTTCCCTCATTGGTCATGGATTATAAGAGATGACATTTATAATAATTTTACATGTATAGTGTTTCATATGACAGATTTACCATATGGTCGAGGAGGTAGTCCTTTTCAAAACTTAATTATGAATGAGGTTTATGAAACTAAAATATCTGCACTTAAAGTTGATGGTGGTTTAGATACGGGAGATGTGTTTTTAAAATATGACTTTAATATTAGTGTAGGAAGTGCTGAAGAAAACTTTATTCGTATTTCAAATATTATATTTGAGAAGATGATTCCTGATTTTTTAGAAAATGATTTATTACCTCAAAAACAAACTGGGCAGGTGGTAAAATTCAAAAGAAGAGAAGCAAAGGAAAGTGATATTTTAGGCCTTAACGAAAAAACTTTAAATAAAATGTATGATTTTATTCGAATGCTTGATGCACAGGGGTATCCTAAAGCATATATTAATCTTGATAAAATAAAGATTGAATTTAGTGAAGTACATTTAAAAAATAATAAATTAGTAGGTCGATTTGAGGTAATTGAAAATGAGTAAAAAAATTTTAATAGTTGCAGCTCATCCTGATGATGAAGTATTGGGGTGTTTTGGCACAGTTTCTAAACTTATTAAAGAGGGATATGAAGCTTATACTTTGATTCTTGGTGAAGGAAAAACATCAAGGGATGAAAAAAGATTAGTTGAAAATAAAAAAGATGAAATAAAAATATTAAATAATGAGATACAAAAAGCGAATGATGTTATAGGAATAAAAAAAGTTTTTGTCGAAACTTTTCCTGATAATAGATTTGATAGTGTCGATTTGCTTGATATTATTAAAGTTATATCAAAAGTAAAAGAGGTAGTGAAACCAGATATTATTTTTACCCACTATGAACATGATTTAAATATTGATCATCAAATAACCTATAAAGCAGTAATTACAGCAACAAGACCAATGGAAAATGAATGTGTAAAAGAGATATATAGTTTTGAGATACTATCATCTACTGAATGGAATTACCCTTTATCTTTTTCTCCTGATACATATTATGATATATCTGATACTATCGATTTAAAAATAGAGGCTATGAAAGAGTATACATCTGAATTGTGTGAATATCCTCACCCAAGAAGTCTTGAAGGGATAGAATTAAATGCAAAATATCAAGGTATGAGAATTGGTAAAAGATACGTTGAGGCATTTAAAAGTGTAAGAGTAATAAAATAATGAAAGTTGCGATTTTAACATCACCTAATCAATGGTTTGTAGATTATGCAAAAGATTTACAATTAAAGATTAGAGATTCTGTATTATTTTTTGAACATAAAAATTTGCATGAATCATTTGATATACTATTTATTTTGGGATATCATAAAATAATCGAAGAAAAATATTTAAAGTTGAATTTACACAATATTGTTATTCATGAAAGTGATTTACCAAAAGGTAAAGGTTGGGCACCTCTTTTTTGGCAAATACTAGAAGGACAAGATGAGATAGTTTTTTCAATGTTTGAAGCTTCAAATGGAATTGATAATGGAAACATTTATATGAAGAAGCGTTTAATTTTAGATGGCACAGAACTAAATAAACAACTTAGAGCTAAACAAGCAGAATTAACAATCCAAATGTGCTTAGAATTTATAAAAAATTATGAAAAATATAAATTTTCTAAACCTCAAGTTGGTGAAGAGAGTTTTTATAAAAAAAGAACTGCAAAAGATAGTGAATTAAATATAGAAAAGTCTATAAATGAGCAATTTAATCTTTTTAGAATAGTCGATAATGAAAATTATCCTGCATTTTTCTATAAAGGGGGAGAAAAATATATTTTAAAAATAGAAAAGGCAAGTGATGAAAAAGTTTTTTGAAGTTAAAAAAGGATTAGTATAGTTATGAACTATCCAGAGTTAAAAACTGAATTAGAAGAGTTTATTAAAAGAGATTTTATAAATGAATATATAAAAAAATTTTCAAATTGTATAAAAACTATATCTAACTTTTATGAATTTAAACAATGTATAATATTATTTATAATTATAGAAAGAGAATACAAAAAACATATAGAAGCTAGATATAATAAAGAATATTTGGGATTAGTCTATGATCTCCAAAAAAAATATATACAACTTGCAAGTAATATCTCAGGTAATCTCAAACCAATGGGGGATACTATCTATTTACATGAAATAATATCACAAATACCAAATATAGAACCAGATAATAAATTTATAAATATAATACTACAACAGTTAAAAGATCAATATGGAAAATTAGATTATTGTTCGGATATACAGATAATTGTAAGCGATATAATAATGTTAGGTGAAATATTAACTCTTGATAGTAATTCTTTAAAAAATTATCTTCAAAGGCTATTTATACTTCAGATTCATAAAATGACAAATCTTGAATACAATACTTTTTTAAGACAATTTTTTAATAATAATGAAATTAAATTGGATTTTATATTAAAATGTTTGGATGAGTTACTTAGTAAAGAAAAGTACTTTTCTTTAAAAAATATAGAAAGAAGATCTTTATTTAATTGGTACCTTCATTTTATATCAAATATTTCTGAATATCATAATCATAGTAGTTGGATAGTATTATACCCTAAATTGAAAAACTTACTTTTTTGGCATCTTGAAAATAATCAGACAGATGAAGCTATGTATTTAGAGTTTTTCATTTGGCATGTGATGGGAAATCTTTTTCAAACACAAAATGAGATAAAAAAATTTAATGAAGAGATAACATATCCAGCTTCTTTATATTATAAAAAAGAAGATCTTTTAAAAAATAAAGAAACTCATAATAAAAAAACAAAGATTGCCCTTGTAAAAGATCGTATTGCAATGACTTCTGTTACAAACGTAGAAATTTCACTTTTAAAAACACTATTAGAAAATGAAAAATTCAAGGCTAATTATGAAATTAGTATATATTCATGTGATTATTTTGAAAAAAGCCAAGATGATTCAGAAGCAATAAAGCTTTTTGAAAATCTTGGAATAAAAGTTTATAATCCAAATAGTGATACTTTAGAAACATTTGGTTTCTATGGAAATCATTATAAAAAAGCTATAAAATTAAGAGAATCTATCATCAATCACAACACAGATATTATGATTGTTGGAACAAATAATTTCCCTTTAGTGAATTTTTTATTTGTAAATAGAACTGCACATAAGCAGATATATTGGAGTCATGGAAATTATGTATATAATGTAAAGGGGATTGATTTAAGGATTCATCATGGATCAATAGATTTTAAAAAAGAGATTATAGAAGGCTTTGAATTCTTAAGATTTCAGGTCCCTCACACTAAAGAACAACTTAATCCTAATATTAGCATTAATGCTGTTAAAGAAATAAGATCTAAATTCCCTGATAATTCGATTATTTTGGGAACTATTGGAAGACTTATAAAACTTGATAGTCAAGATTATTTAGAAGTGATATGTAAAGTTATGAAGAATAATCCTAATATAATTTATCTAGCATGTGGAAGTGGTAATAAACAACCAATAGTAGATAAAATAAAGAATATAGATAGCACTTTAGTAAATAGATTTTATTTTCCGGGTCATGTAGATGCTCATATATATGCACAGATTATTGATATAATGCCAGATACTTTTCCTTTACGGCAAGGAGTATCAAAAGTAGAATATGCAGCAAAAGGAAAACCTATAGTTACCATTGTCGATGATCCAGAGTCCAAAAGACATTTTACTGGTATATTTGAAGAATATAAAACTATAATTTCAGATGCAATTGGTTTAAAAAATTACCCTATTGATAATTACAAAAAATTTAGTTGTTATCTTAGTGCTTTAATAACAGATGATGAAGTATATAAAAAAGCATGTAATTTTCATAAGAATGTTGTAGAAAAATGCTACATAAATACTATTAAAGATAGTTTTATAGATATATTAAAAGTTAGTATAAGATAATGAGATATTTAAAAGATGAGTATATACCAAAAAGTTTAGTTATTGATATTACAACTGCATGTAGTGCCAAATGCCATTTTTGTGCTAGAGAGATGATGAATGGTTCTAGAAAAAATAGTTTTATGGAGTTTTCTCTTTTTAAGAGTATTTTAGATGATGCAAAAAAACTAGGGGTGAAAGATATCAGTTTATATCAAACAGGAGAAGCAACTTTACATCCTGAACTTGATAGCCTAGTAAAATATGGAAAAGATAATGGATTTATTATAACTTTATCAACTAATGGTTCTGATGTTGATAAATATATCGAAACTCTCTTGATGGTAGACTATGTAAGATTTTCAATAGATGGATGGGATAAAAAAAGCTTTGAATTGTTTAGATATCCTTTGAAATATGAAAAAATAAAAAGAAATTTGAAACTACTTAGAGATGCAAAAAATAATAGCAATTCTAAAATGGAGATTGGAATAAACAATATTTTTTCAGTTAAGTCAGACTTTAATTTATTTTTAGAAAACTGGGCTGAGTTAATTGATTATTTAGAGGTTAGTCCTTTATATCCTTCTTCTTATTTTAATGGCATAGAATTTATTCCTTCTTATGATGAGAGGCTAAAAGAACATTACTTTAATTTTGAGTATATATCTAATGAGAAAAAGTGGTGTCATTTTCCTTTTTATACTCCGGTTATATCTTATGATGGAAAAATGTCATTATGTTGTCAAGATTTTTCTTCAGAGTTTAACTTATCTAATGTAACTGATGGTTTATATAAAGTTTTTAATTCACCTCAAATTAATAAAATCAGAAAAGAATTTATTGATATGACATACGAAACTTGTAATAAGTGCCATAGATTTTTACGATTAAAAGAAGAGGATAAATCCTTTATCAAATCTCAGATTACAACTGCTATTAGTAATAATGATATCGCTAAAAAAATCAAAATAGATATTAAGGTATAAAAGTGAAGTTATATATTGGGATGAAATTTTTTGGACATGATACAAATGTTGTGGTAATTTGTCCAGAGAAAAATTATATATTTGCTATTTCTACTGAAAGAGTAACTAGATATAAACATGACACTATTTATCCAATTAAAATTTTGGAAAATATATTTGAATATACGAAACTTGAAAAATCTTTAATTAAAAATATAGTTTTTTGTTTAGCAGAAAAAGATTATGCTAAAAAGTTAAATTTTTCTAATTGGTATGAGTATGAAACAGCTTTAAGAGAGTTTTATAATTTAAAATACAAAGGTGAATTAGTACGAAAACATAATTCTTTTAAATTATTATCTCTTGATGAGCAAGAGTTGATTTATAATCAAAGTTATGCGGGTAAAAAACTATTTGAGATAAAAAAATCACAACAAAAAAATGCAGTAACTATTTCTGAAGAAGTTTCAAAATATATTAATAAGATTTTTGATTTATCATTAAATGAAATTGAGTATTTTGATCATCATAAATCTCATGCTCTTGGTAGTTTTGTTTTATCTCCCTATGAACATGCAATTGCAATAACATTTGATGGTGCAGGGGATGGGTATTTCAGTAAAGTATTTTTATGCTCTAAGGATAAATTTGAATATAAAGTTGGTTCTAAAAGAAAAAACTTTTATCTTGATGATATTGATTGCGGAAATTCTCTTGGAAATATTTATGAGTATTTTACATTAAAATTAGGTTTTCATAGATTTAGTGAAGAGGGAAAAGTTGAAGCATTAGCTGCATATGGGAATTTTGATAATGAAATTTTTTATAAACTAAAGGAATGTTTGCTTTTTGATAGGAGCAATTTAACTCTAGATATTGATCAAAAATTGTTATATAAATATTTTAATAAGCTAGCTTTTGATGATTATTTAATAAAATTTTCGAAAGTAGATATTGCAGCAGCTGTTCAAAAATTTTTGGAAATATCGATTGTGAATTATATATCTTCTATTGTAAAAAAATATAAAATCAAAAATATTGTTTTATCGGGAGGAGTATTTGCAAATGTAATTGTAAACATGAGAATATTTGAAGAAGTTACAAATAATATATATATAATTCCAGCAATGTCTGATGATGGATTAGGTTTGGGTTCTATTTGTTTAAAATTGTTAGAAGAGACTAAATTAGAAGAAAATATTTCATGGATTCGTAAATATAATACTCAATATTTAGGAACAAGTTATTCAAAAGAGGAAATAATATCAGTTTTAAAAAATACTGCTAATATTTTTTATAAAGACTTGGGTAAAGATTGGATGAAAAAAACTGCTGAATATATACATAATGATGAAGTAGGTGCTATTTTTCATGGAAAAATGGAATGGGGTCCTAGAGCACTAGGAAATAGATCAATTTTAGGTAATCCTTTAAACAAAAATAGTATTAATAAATTAAATGTAGAAGTTAAAAATAGGCCTTTTTATCAACCTTTTTGTCCTAGTATAATGATAGATGAAAGGGAAAGATTATTTGAAAATTCTTATATAAATAAAGATATGACATGTGCATTTATAATGAAAGAGGAATTTATAGATAAAATTCCTTGTGCAGTTCACATAGATAATACTGCTCGTGTTCAATTTGTAACTCATGAAAGTAACCCAAACTACTATAAAATATTGAGTGAATTTAAAAATTTAACAGGTTATGGTGTTTTGTTAAATACTTCATTTAATAAACATGGAAGAACAATTATTGAATCTCCTCAAGATGCAATAGATGATTTTTTAGATACAGGTTTAAATTTTTTAATGATTGAAGGTATTGAAGTTCGTAAGTTAAAGAGTGAAAATTAGTTAATGACTTATCAAGAAATTATAGAAATAGAAAAAAAATATCCTATAAATTCAATTAGAGTAAATAATATTTCTATTTGGATGATAGTTAGAAATATCTTATTTAATATTGTAAAGACTTCTGAAATTAGAAAAAATATAGAGTACAAAGATGAAAAGCTTGTAGTTGAAAAAAAATTTGAAATATTAAATTTAGAAAATAATAAAAATAAAAATCTTATGTTTACATCTTCTATAAATAGAAGGCTATATAATAATAAATATCTTGATCCTATTCTTGATCCTATTGCAGATTATTTGGGACAAAATTCATCTATTTTTTTAGAAGATTTACAAGAATTTACTTTATATTCAAAAAATGTTTTTGATTATAATACTCTACTAAAAAGTAAAATTGATAGTGAATTGTTTGATTTTAAAATAGAGAATGAAGAACTGCTCCTGAAAATTTTTAAAATATTAGGTATAAAATTTGATTATAAAAATAAATTGCAAAATTTTTTCAAGTATTATTTCTCAATAAAAAAGATATTAAACGAATTACAACCTAAAACTATATTTATAGATGGTTATATAGGAAAGTTAAATATTATCTTAGCTGCAAGAGAGTTAAATATCCCTATCATTGAAGTGCAACATGGATCGGTTATTGGTCATTTTGCTTATGATACAAACTTTGAAATTGAATCTCTTTTTCAGCCAAATTATTTTTTAGTATTTAGCCAATTAGATAAAGAGTATTTATCTAATAAAAGTATGTATGAAAATAAAAATATTTTTATTCAAGGGAATTATCATTTAGATTTTTTAAATAAAAAAATAGAAAAAATAGAAGCTTTTAGAACTTTAAAAAAAACTTTTTCAAAAATAGTATCCATATCAAGTCAAGATACTGTTGAATTAAAATTAATTGAGTTTATTAAAGATGTAGCTAAAATAAATACAAGAATCTTATTTATTTTAATCCCTAGAACGAATAAAGAGAAAATAGAGTATACAAGAAATTTTTATACAATGCCTGAATTTAATTGCTATGAAATTTTGTTAAATAGTGATATTCATACAACTGTTTATTCTACTTGTGCTTATGAATCTTTAGTGTTTGGAAAACCAACGATACTTATTAATATTGAAAATTATTCAACAATGTATTATGATTATTTTAAAAAATTGGATTATTTAAAAATAGTTAATAATAAAGAGAATTATACTTTGCTAATAAATAAAAAAAATATAGGTACCAAAAAATTATCATTTGTAAATTATAAAGAAAGTTTAGAAAAAAACATCAATTATATATTTAAGGAATTTAGATGAAAAATTATAAAAAAGATTTATCTGAACATGGTTATATAATTCTAGAAAATTTTTTTAGTAGTGAAGAGATTGATACTTTTAATAATATAGCAATAGAATATTTTTCAGATGAAAGAAATAAGTTCTTTTATCATAATTGTGGAAAAGTAATTACAAATTTTTTTGAGTATGTTCCTGAACTTAGAGTAGTATTGAATAAAAAGCTTGTAGAGTATTTAAAAGGTATAATTGGAGATATAAAGTATATCTATCATAATGATTTATCATATAATATGTTTAATAATTGGCATAGAGATTTGTCTTCGGATTATATTGATGGTTTTGAAGATGAAAAAATATTTAATTTGGCAAAAATTTATAAGGTTGGAATCTACCTTCAAAATCATGACTTAAATGAGTATGGTTTAAGTGTAGTGCCTGGCTCTCATAAAGAGTTTGATGAAAAACTATTTAAAAAACCTATAAATATAAAATCAAATAAAGGTGATGTTATAATTTTTGATCAAAGATTAAAACATAAGGGTTATTATTTAGATGAAGATGACAAAAATGTCTGTAGAGAAATAGAGAAAAAAAGCTCAAATATTGGCAAAGATAAATTTGAATATTTCAAAGAAAAAAGAGAAAAAGAGAAATCTACAAAATTAGCAATATTTTTTGGATTTGCTTTAGAAAATAATATTTCTAAAGAGTTTGCTAGAAAAACAATACAAAGACAGAATAGACAGTTAAATATGAATAATTATATAATGTCTAATAGCTTAAATAGTTATTTAGAGTCTATTAATTTTGATAAATTAGATATTGAGTAAAGTATATGAAATTTAATAAAAATATAAAAATAGGGAATAAAGAGATTTTAAAGGAATCTGCTAGTTTTATAATCGCTGAAGCAGGGGTAAACCATGGTGGGGATATTAATATTGCAAAACGATTAATAGATTTAGCAAGTGAGGCAGAAGCAGATGCTGTGAAATTTCAAACTTTTAAAAGTGAACACTTGATTTTAGATTCGGTAAGAAAAGCTCCTTATCAAGAAAAAACAACTAATTCTAATGAGTCTCAAATAGAGATGTTAAAAAAGCTTGAAGTGACAAAGGAACAAAACTTAGAGTTAAAAAATTATAGTGAAAAAAAAGGTATAATCTTTTTAACTACACCTTTTGATGAATTAAGCTTGGATGAACTTGATGAACTTAATTTACCTGCATATAAAATAGCTTCAACGGATATAACTAATCTACCTTTTCTAAAAAAAGTAGCTTTAAAAAATAAACCTATATTTTTATCAACAGGTATGAGTTTTTTAAGTGAAGTTAAAATGGCTTTAGAAACTATATATAAATATAATAAAGATGTTGTTCTTATGCAATGTACAGCAAATTATCCAATTGAAGATAGTGAAGCAAATTTAGAAGTTTTGAATACTTTTAAAAATAACTTTGATATATTGTTAGGGTATAGTGACCATACTCAAGGGTTAGGTGCGGCAGCTTTTGCAATTCCTATGGGAGCTAAGGTAGTTGAGAAACACTTTACTTTGAATAAAGCATTAGAAGGGCCTGATCATAAAGCTTCATTGTCTCCTGATGAGTTAAAAGAGTTTGTTAGATTAGTTAGAAAAGTTGATTCATTTATGGGAAGTGATATTAAAAAACCAACCTTGAGTGAGACTAAAACAAGGGCTTCTTTACAAAAATGTCTTGTAGCTAAATTGGAAATAAAGAAAGGAGAACTCTTTACTGAAAATAATATTATTGCAAAAAGAACAGGAGGAGTTGGTATTTCTCCAATTTATTTTAATGAAATAGTTGGGAAAAAGGCTAAAGAAGATTTTGTAAAAGATGAGATTATTAGTTTATGAGTAAAATTGCGATTATAGGTGCAGGAGGGCATACTCGATCTTTATTAAATCTTTTAAAAAATAAATTTCAATCCTCTAAATTAAGAATTTATGATGAAAATTTTAGTTATGAAGAAAATGAACTAATTGAGGGTGTAAAAGTAACTGGTTCACTTTCTGCCATTAGTGACGAAGAGAAAATTCTTTTATCTATAGGGGATAATATTTTAAGGGAAAAGTACTTTAATCAATTTAATAAAAAGATTATTAGAGAGAATCTTTTTCATAAAACAAGCTATATAGAAAAAAGTGTCACATTAGGAAGTTCAAATCAAATATTTGCAAATGCTTATATAAATTCTTCTTCTCAAATTGGAGATAATAATATTATTAATACATCAGCAATATTAGAACATGAAGTTAAAATTGGAAATCATAACCATATCTCAGTAGGAGCCAAACTATGCGGTAGAGTATGCATAGAAGATAGATGTTTTATTGGAGCTAATGCTACAATTATTGATAAAATAAATATTTGTAGTGATGTTATTATTGGTGCAGGTAGTGTGGTTATAAAAAATATTACTAAGGCAGGAACTTATGTTGGAAATCCTGCAAGGAGAGTAAATTGATTTATATCTCTTCTTCTTGCGTAAAGCATAAAAAAATAAAAGATTCTATTCAAGAATTAGTAGATAATGGATTTAAAAATATTGAACTTTCCGGTGGTACAGAATATTATGATGGTTTTGATGAGGATTTATTAGAGTTAAAAAATAAATATGACTTAAATTATTTATGTCATAACTATTTTCCTCCTCCTAAAGAGCACTTTGTAGTAAACTTAGCATCTTTAAATGATGAAATTTTTAATAAAAGTTTAGAGCATTTAATAAATTCATTAACTTTGAGTAATAAATTATCCTCTTCAAAGTTTGGGTTTCATGCTGGTTTTTTTATAGATATTAGCATAAATCATATAGGTAAGAAACTTTCAAAAGAAGATATTTTTGATAAAAAGAAATCAATAAAAAGATTTTGTGAAGGTTTTAATATATTACAAAAAGAGTTTACTCATATTGAATTATATTTAGAAAACAATGTTTTCTCTTCGTTAAATCTTGAAACATATGAAGAAATTAATCCATTTATGCTAACTAATTATAAAGAGTTTGAAGAATTAAAAGAATTTATAAATTTTAAACTTCTTTTGGATATCGCTCATTTAAAAGTGAGCTGCCAAACTTTAGGTTTAGTTTTTGAAAGTGAGTTGTCAAATATGATTAAACAGACAAATTATTTACATTTAAGTGATAATGATGGCTTACAAGATTTAAATCTTTCTATAGAAAAAGAATCAGAATTAATAAATATTTTAAAAAAAAATGATTTGACAAATAAAGATATAACACTTGAAATTTACAGTGGATTAAATGATATTAAAAATAGTATTGAGGTTCTACAAAAGGTTTATAATGATTAAAAAAATGTTATCTAATGTTGATGCAAGTTTACTTGACGTTATGAAAGTTATTAATGATAATGCTATGGGGATATCTTTTATTGTTGATGATACAAATAGATTATGTGGTGTGGTTACTGATGGAGATATAAGAAGAGCATTATTAAAGGATATTCTATTAAGTGAAAAAATATTTTCAATTTTAAAAGATGATTTCACCTATGGAAAAATTAACGAGTCACATAAAAGTTTAATTAGTAAAATATCAGATAGGGTTAAGATAATTCCTTTGGTAAATGATAAAATGGAAGTAGTTGATTATTTTGAATATAGGCAAAATATAAATTTCCCAATTGCAATACCAAATTTAAATGGAAATGAATTTAAGTATCTTATTGATGCTTTTTTAAGTAGCTGGATTTCAAGTAGTGGCGAATATATTACAAAATTCGAAGAGGGATTTTCTTCTTATGTTGACAGCTCTTTTGGTGTTGCTGTATCTAATGGAACGGTTGCACTTCATTTGGCTTTAGTGACCTTAGATGTTAAGGAAGGAGATGAAGTGATAATCCCAGATTTAACATTTTCAGCAACTATAAATGCTGTACTTCATTCAAAAGCAACTCCTGTAATTGTTGATGTAGAAGAGGAAAGTTGGTGTATTGACCCAGTAGAGATTAGAAAAGCAATTACTCCAAGAACTAAGGCAATTATTCCTGTACATTTGTATGGACAAGTGTGTAATATGGATGAAATCATGAATATAGCTAAAGAGTATAATCTGAAAGTTATAGAAGATTGTGCCCAAGCTCATGGTTCGAAATATGATAATAAAAAAGTAGGGAGTTTTGGGGATATAGGATGTTTCTCTTTTTTTGGTAATAAAATTATAACTACTGGTGAAGGTGGAATGTGTGTTACCCAAAGTAAAATTCTTGATGAAAAAATGAGAATATTAAGAGATCATGGAATGAATAAAAAAAGACGATACTGGAATGATGTAGTTGGGTTTAATTATCGATTAACAAATTTACAAGCATCAATAGGATTTGCTCAATTAGAAAGAATAGACGAGATTCATGAAAATAGAAGAAAATATGAAATAACATATAAGAAAGTACTTACAAAAAGTAATTTCAAATTTCAAGTAGATTTAGAAAAAAGAGAAAGGGTTACTTGGTTGGTTAGTGCTTTAGTTTCTGAAGAAACAAATAGGGATGAATTTATTTCAAAATTAAAAGATAATGGAATTGACGCGAGACCATTTTTTTATCCTTTAAGTGATATGGAAATTTATAAAGAATATTGTAATTCTTCAACACCTATTTCCCATGCCCTTTCAAAAAGAGGTTTAAATTTACCTACTTATGAAAGCTTAAAAAGTAAAGATGAAATTGAAGAAGTCTTAAAAAATGTATCAAAATAAGAAAATTTTGGCAATAATTCCTGCAAGAAGTGGGAGTAAAAGAGTTAAAAATAAGAATATATTAGAGTTAAATGGAAAGCCTTTGATTTCTTGGAGTATTGAAGCAGCTAGTAAAAGTAGATATGTTGATGAAGTTATGGTTAGTACAGATGATGAAAAAATAAAATTGATATCTCAAAAATTTGGTGCTAAAACTCCATTCTTACGACCAAAAGAGATATCTAGAGATAACACAACTAAAGATGAAGTGATAAAGCATACATTAGAATTTTATAAAAACAATCTTCTTATGGAATTTGAATATTTAATTTATTTACAACCAACTTCTCCCTTAAGAAATGAAATCCATATTGATAATGCAATAGAATTTTTGTTTAATAAAAATGCAGAAGCAGTTGTATCTGTTTGTGAAGTTGAACACCCAATACAATGGACTGGTATTCTTCCTCCTTCAAAAGATATGTCTCTTTTCCTTCAAAATATTCCTACAAATAGTAAAAGTCAAGATTTAGAAAAATATTATAGACTTAATGGCGCAATTTATATTTGTAAAGTAGAGAGTTTTAGTAAAGTAGATAGTGTATTTTTAAATAATAATATTTTTGCTTTTGAAATGGATAAAGATGTATCCATTGATATTGATACCGAAATAGATTTTAAATATGCAGAGTTTTTGTTTTCATATATAAATGAGAAAGAGCATAGATGACTATTGGAATTATAGATACTAAAGCTAATAATTTAAATTCTTTATTTAATGCCTTAAATTCAATTAATGCATCAGTTAAAATAGTAAAAGAGTATGATGAATTAGAAAAGTGTGATAAATTAATCTTACCTGGAATTGGTAGTTTTGATTCTGCAATGAAGATTTTGAAACCAATTGTTCAAGATTTAAAAAAAATAGTATTAGAAGATAAAAAACCAATTTTAGGAATTTGTTTAGGAATGCAACTTTTTAGTGTTAGTAGTGAAGAAGGTACTCTTAAAGGTTTAGGTTTTATTAATGCTAAAGTAAAAAAAATAAATTCAGATGAGATATATAAAGTTCCACATATTGGTTTTAATTATGTAAATGAAAAAAAATATTACTTCTCTCACTCATATTTCCTAGAGGTTAAAGAAGAAAATTGTGAGATAGATTATGTTATTTATAATATGAAAATTCCAGCAATTATTAAAAAAGAGAATATTTTAGCTTGTCAATTTCATCCAGAAATTAGTGGAGACCTTGGTTTAGATTTTTTAAAATATTTTGTAGAGGAGTTTAAATGATTCCTTTACGAATTTCTCCTGTGATTTTATTGAGTGAAAATAAAGTAATTAAAACAAAACAATTTAAGTTTGATAGATACATTGGGGACCCAATTAATAGTATTAAAATATTTAATCAAAAAAATGTAGATGAACTTATTATTTTAGATAAAAGCGCAATTAATAAAAATATGATAAATTTCCAACTACTAAAAGACATGGTTGATGAATTTACTAGACCCATATCATATGGAGGGAATATCTCAAATATTGAGGATGCATTTAAACTGATAAATTTGGGTATAGAAAAATTAATTATAGGTAGAAATTCATTTGATTATGATTTTATATCAAAGTTGATTAATTTATTTGGGTCGCAAAGTGTTTCTGTATGTTTGGATATAGTTAATGTTAATAATGAATATTTTTTATTTGATTATAAAAATAACTTAGTAAAAAATGAAAATTTACAAAAACATATTAAAGTTTTGATAAATTTAGGTATTGGTGAGATAGTTATAAATTCAGTAAATCATGATGGAATGATGATGGGTTACGATACTGAACTTTTATCAAAATTTAAAGAGCTAAATTGTGAATTAATTGCTCTAGGAGGAATGGGAAGCTTAGATGATATTGTTGAAGTAATTAACAATACAAATATTAAAGCATTTGCTATAGGTTCTTATTTTTTATACTTAACTAAATTAAAGAGTGTTTTATTACAATATTTGAGTTTGGAAGATAGAGAATATATAATCAAAAAAATAAACAATGGACATAACTATGTTTAGAGAGTATCAAGTTTGTTCTAAATGTGTTATGGATACAAGTGATCCATCTATTGAATTTGATGAAAATGGTATTTGTTCACATTGTCACTGGTATGAACAAAGAGGAATTAAACAAAAATCATTTGCAGATTTAATCTCTAAAGTTGAAGATATAAAATTAAATCAGAAAAATAGTAATTATGATGTTATATTAGGACTTAGTGGAGGTGTTGATAGCTCTTTTTTACTTTATTATTGTGTAGTGAAGCTAAACTTAAGACCTTTGGTAGTTCATTGTGATAATGGATGGAATAGTGAGGCAGCTATTCATAATATTGAGCTTCTTGTAAAAAAACTGAATCTTGATTTATACACTTACATAATTGATTGGGAAGAGTTTAGGGAGTTACAAAGGGCATTTTTTTATTCAGATAATATTGATTTAGAAATGGTTACGGATCATGCAATGAATGCAATACAACAAATAGTATGTGAAAAATTCAAGATTAAATACTCAGTTAGTGGACAAAATTATCAAAGTGAGTCAATTCTTCCAAGAGATTGGGTTCATGATAAAATGGATTTTAGTTTAATTCAAAAGACAGCATTTAATTATGGAATTAATGATTTTAAAACATATCCTTACATCAATAAAAAACTTATTGATATTGAGTTTATTTCTCCTTTGAATCATATAGATTATAATAAAGAAGATGCAAAAAAAATATTAAATAAGTTTTGTGATTGGAAAGAGTATGGGGGAAAACACTCTGAATCAATTTTTACAAAATTTTATCAAAACTATATTTTGCCAACAAAATATAATATTGATAAAAGAAGAGCACATTTATCTTCTATGATAAAAGCAAAACAAATTACAAGAAATGAAGCTTTGCAAATTTTAGAAAAACCAATATATGATGAAGTTGAATTAATTAATGATAAGAAATATGTTTTAAAAAAATTAAGATTAGATGAAAAATGGTTTAATGAATATATTAAAAAGGAGTATGATTCATGAGATGTCAAATATGTAAGGAAGAAACTGAATTTGAAGAATATGATACGGCTAAACATAAATGGTATGTTTGTAAATATTGTACAAATGCCTTTAGTCTTCCTAAAAAAGATGTAAGTTATACTCAAGAATTTTATGATTATTTTATTAACTTTGGACATATTAAAAAACAATCTTATGTTTTCCAAAACTTTATGTTAGAGATGGAAGATATTTTTGAAGTAGATGGATTTAATTTTCAAGATAAGAAGATTTTAGATATAAGTGGTGGGAATGGTCATTTTGTAAAGAAATTTGAAAAATTTGGTGCACGAGCATATTTAACAGAAATTAATGAAACAGTTGTAAAATACGCTAGAAATAGATTAAAGATACCTGCAATTGTATTTGATTTAAATGATAAAAGAAATAAGCTTTTCGAAGAAGAGTTTGATGTGATTTTATTAAGAAGTTGTATTATGTTCTGTGAAGATTTGTCTTTATTACTTAAAAATTTAATTAGTAGATGTCATGATAAAACTCTTGTAGTATTTTACGATTGTATTCCTCCATTGATAAAAAAAATGTATCAGTTTGAAAATGATGATTATATTTATCGATTTTTTTATGATAAAGAATATCTTTATAAAAGTTTTGAAGAAAATGGTTTTGACGTTATACAGCATGATTATAGAAATGCTTTAGACAAAAGTGTACATTATGTATTAAAAGTAAAAAAAAATGGATGAGGTTTTTGTGAAAAAGTTTGCATTAATAGGAGTTGCAGGATATATTGCACCAAGACATTTAAAGGCTATAAAAGATACAAATAATTATTTAGATGTCGCTTTAGATAAACATGATAGTGTAGGTATTTTAGATAGCTTTTTCCCAAATTGCGCTTTTTTTACAGAGTTTGAAAGATTTGATAGATATGTTGATAAGTTTCGAAATACTAAAGATAAAATTGATTATATTTCAATTTGTTCTCCTAACTATTTACATGATTCTCATATTAGATTTGCATTAAGAAGTAATACCCATGCAATTTGTGAAAAACCTTTAGTTTTAAATCCCAATAATGTATATAAACTTATGGATATAGAAAAAGAGTATAATAAAGATGTTAATACAATTTTACAGCTTAGACTACATCCTACTATTCAAGATTTGAAGAAAAAGGTACAAGCTAAATTAAAAGAAAACCCTTCTAAAATATTTGATATTGATTTAACTTATATTACATCTAGGGGTAAATGGTATTTTTATTCTTGGAAAAATGATTTAATTAAATCAGGTGGAGTTTCTACAAATATAGGTATTCATTTCTTTGATATGTTAATTGATATTTTTGGAGAGGTACAAAATAGTAAAGTTCATATTAAAAAAGAAGATGTTCATTCAGGTTTTTTAGAATTAAAATATGCAAGAGTTAGATGGTTTTTATCTATAAATGAATCTTTTCTACCAACTAATATTAAACAAAAAGGTCAAAGAACTTATAGGAATATCTGTATCGATAGTAAGCAGTTAGAGTTTTCTGATGGTTTTACTGACTTACATACAAAAAGTTATGAAATGATATTAGATAATCAAGGTTTTTCTTTAGAAGACTCATTATCTTCAATTTGTGTAGCTTCAGATATTAGAAATTGTTCTTTATCTAGAATAGAGGGTGATTACCATCCTCTTTGCATGAGGTTTAATGATGTATAAAGTGGTTGTTTTTGGCTATGACTTCCCCCACAAAAAAAGTGAAGATTTTTTACATATATTAAAAAAGTATGGTATTGAAGTTGTAGGATATTTGGCTGCACCAAGTGTAAAGTTACATTTACCTAACAAGATTTATAAAAGAAGTATTTCTAATCCACCAATCTTTCACCCAAAAGAGTTATGTGATTTATATGATATTCCATATTTTGTTGTTACTCATAACAGTAATGAATCATTAACTTTAATAGAAAAACTCAATGCAAATTTAGGAATTATTTCAGGTGCAAGAATTTTAAAAGAGAATATCATTAATAGTTTTAGTCATGGTATAATAAATCTTCATCCTGGAAAAATTCCAGAATCTAGTGGTTTAGATTCTTTATATTGGAGTATACAAAAAAGAATCCCTTTATATATAACTACACATTTTATTGATAAAAGAATTGATGCAGGAGCAATTATAAAAGAGAAATTAGTTGAAATAAATTTAAATGATAGAATTGAAGATATTAAATATAAATGTAATTTAATTGAAAATGAAGAGTTAACTTTTATTTGTGATAAGTATTTAAAAGATAATATGATTATCCCTAAAATAGGTTTGATTGAAAATGTTACTTCAAACCCTCCTATGAATGAAGATGAGCAAAATAAAGCAATAAGTTTATTTGAATCTTGGAAAAATAGATTTGGAAAATAGAGTATGAAATTAATACATATTGTTTATATAGGGGTAAATGGTGGTACAAATATATATCAAAAATATATGAATTATTATAAAGTTTTTGAGAAAAATGGGAATATTAATTATCATTTAATTTTTATTTCTCCTCTTGGATTTAATAATTTTGAAGAGAATAAAAATATTTATTTCTTAAGAGGAACATTTTTAAATCAAAAATTTTCTGCAATGAGAGTTTGGGAGAATATTTATGATGAGTTAGTAAAAAAAGTTTCTCAATTAAATCCTGATTATATTATATTGAGAATGGATTTTGTTTCAAAAAAGATTTTTAATTTTATAAAAAGATTTAAACCTATTTTAGAATATCCAACTCCACCAATTGAAGAAACAACTATAGAAAAACCACTTTATTATAAATTATCTAATCGATATAATTTAGAAGCAATGAAAAGTGTTCCTTTCTCTATTTTATCTTATGATAATGGATATTATGAGGGAAAAATTGATAATATTTATGTTATGAATAATAGTATATTTATTAACAATTATAAAAAAAGGGATTTTAAAAAGTATGATGAGACTCATATCTCTTTTTTACTTATGTCTTCAAAATATGGAAAATATGAATACTCAGGTTATGATAGACTTCTTTTAGGTCTAGAAAACTATTTAAAAGAATCAAAGAAAACCCTTTTTGAACTTTATGTTGGTGGAACTGATATTGAAGGATTTAAAGAGATTTTAGAATATTATGATTTAAAATTTGTAAAAGAGTATGTCAAAATTAACTATTTAGGATTTATTCCAATTATAGAAATTAACAAATATATTAATAAAATTGATTTAGGCATAAATGATTTAGCAGTTCATCGAAAGCAAGGTGGTAAAGTTAATACTTTAAAAACTTTAGATTTTATGGCTTGGGGATTACCTTTTGTCTTAGCCCATGAAGATCATGGAATTGATGGAAAAGAGAATATTAAACAGGCATATTTAATGGAATCATTTGATGATATACCTCTAAATGTAAAAAATATAATTAAATTTTTAAAAAAACAAAATCGAACAAATATTGAATCTCTTCATTTTGAAGCAAGAAAAATATCATTAGATAAAAAATTAGAAGAGTTAGTTGAATACATAAAAATAAGAAGTTAAAATGAAATATCAAATAGAAGATATAAATTATATGGTTTCATTATTTTGTCCAGGAAAGTGTGTTAATTGTAATATTTGGCAGTATGAAAAAAATGAAATCACAAATAATGAAATAGAGATTGAAATCTTTGAAAAAACTATTCAATCAAAATATTTAGAAAAAACAAATTATTTTGATTTAACTGCCGGAGAATCGCAACTTTCACCAAAATATGTTGAGGTAGTAAGAGTTATTTCAAAATATAAAAAAGATGCCTTTCTTCACACAAATATTAGTGGGTGGTATCCTCAAAAACATTATGAGGTTGTAAAAGAATGTTTAAAATATATCAGCTCTAAAAATTTTAGAATAGATATCTCTCTTGATGGTTCAAAAGAGAATTATGAAAAAGTACGATTAGTTAAAAATGGTTATGAAAAAGTAATAGAAACTGTTAATCTTTTGAAGAGTTTGGGAATACAAATCCGTTTAACAATGATTGTTTACAAGGAGAATTATAAAGATATTCCATGGTTAGTTGAATTTGCAAAAGAGTTAGAAATTGGTTATTTTATAGGATATTCTAGAAATGCAGGATTACTTCGAAATAGAGATAAAATATATAGTTATACAAATAATGAGTTAAAAGAGATAGAATCTTTACTTACTAAGGTGAATTGGTTAGATGAAAGACGAAAACCAAATTGGTTATGGGCAAAATCAATTTATAAAAATAGTGTACCTTTTTTTAATTGTTTTATGGGAAGTCGCTCTTTAGTTATTGACCCATATGGAAATGTTTTCCCTTGTAATGAGTGTTTAGAGTTTTTAAAAATGGGTAATCTAAAAGATTTTAATGGAGATTTAGATCTATTATTAGAATCTAAGAAAGCTTTAGATGTTTTGAAAAAAGTAGAAAAAAAAGAGTGTCAACCTTGTTCTATGTTATGTGCTCACAAAATTGAGTTTCCCTGGGGAAAACAAGTAGGAATGATAGGTTCATGAAAATAGATTTTGCTAACCTACAATATCAATATCAACTTTATAAGAAAGAGATAGATAAAGCTATTCAAAATGTTTTAGATAAATCTAATTACATAATGGGTGAAGAGATAAATATTTTAGAAGAAAATCTTGAAGAATTTACTAATGCAAAATATGCAATAGCATGCTCTTCCGGAACGGATGCTCTTCTTTTAGCTTTATTAGCTTTAAATATTAAAGAGGGTGATGAAGTTATAACTACACCTTTTACTTTTATTTCAACTGCTGAAACTATAGCTTTAATTGGTGCAAAACCAGTTTTTGTAGATATTGATGATAAAACTTATAATATAGACCCTAATTTAATAGAAGAAAAAATTACTAATAGAACTAAAGCTATAATTCCTGTAGCTTTATATGGACAACCACCTAAAATTGATGAAATAGTAAATATTGCAAAAAAATACAATCTAAAAGTTGTAATTGATGGAGCACAAAGTTTTGGTGCCACACATAATGGAATAAAAGACAGTTGTTTAGGAGACCTTTCAATCACATCTTTTTTTCCAGCTAAACCCTTAGGTTGTTATGGAGATGGGGGCGCACTTTTTACAAACAATAAAGAATTAGCACAAAAATTAAAGCAACTGAGAGTTCATGGACAAAATAAAAGGTATCATCATAAATATATTGGTATTGGTGGAAGATTAGATACTATACAAGCTGCAATCTTAAATGTTAAGTTAAAATATTTTAATGATGAGCTATTACTCAGGGAAGAAGTTGCTAAAAAATACTTAAAAAAACTTTCATTTAAAGAGAATATTATTCTTCCCTTTGTTGAACATAATTGTACTTCAACATGGGCTCAATTTTCCATTAGAACAGAAAATAGAGATATTTTACAAGCAAGATTAAAAGAAGTAGGAATTCCTACATCTATCCATTATCCAATACCACTTCATTTACAAGTGTGTTTCAATTTTTTAAATTATAAAAAGGGAGATTTTCCAATTAGTGAAAAAATTTCTAAAGAGATAATAAGTTTACCGATGAATCCTTATTTAACTGAGGATGAAATAGATTATATTTGTGAGAAAATATAATGTGTGGTATCTTAGGTACAAATTTTAAATCATCTTTTTTTCTTGATTCTTTAAAACTTTTAAATCATAGAGGTCCAGATAATTTAGGTTTATATGAATATGAGAATTGTCAATTTGGACATACTAGATTAGCTATTATTGATTTAGAAAGTGAAGCTAATCAACCTATGGTTTTTGATGATATTATTATCATTTTTAATGGAGAAATTTATAATTATAAAGAGATAATAAAAGAAGAAAAACTTTTGTGTATAACTAAAAGTGATACAGAAGTTTTAATAAGACTTTATCAAAAATATGGAGAAAACTTTTTAAATAAAATTAATGGAATGTTCTCTTTTTCTATTTATGACATAAAAAAAGGTAGATATTTTTGTGCTCGGGATAGATTTGGGAAAAAACCTTTTTATTATTATTTAAAAAATGATAAGTTTATTTATGCAAGTGAGATAAAGTCTATTTTAAAATTACTTGATTCAACTCCAAATTTAAATCAAAAAGCTTTATCACAATACCTATCATTTTTAACACCTATTGAAGATAATACTTTCTATGAAGATATAAAAAAATTACCAGCAGGGCATTTTTTAATTTTTGATGAAACTAGCTTTAAAATTAAAAAATATTATGATATTGATAATATTAAAAATGTTAAAAGAAATGAAGAGACAGTTTTAAATGATATAGAAGATATTTTAATAAATAGTGTTAATCAAAGGCTAGTTTCAGATGTTGAAGTTGCAACTTTACTTTCAGGTGGAATTGATTCATCTTTAACTTCTGCTCTATATTCAAAGTTTTCAAAAAATAAGATAAATACCTTTTGTATAGGTTATGATGAACATAAACACTATAGTGAAATAGATTATGCAAAAGTCGTATCAAAGCATATTAATTCAAATCATCATGAGTTGATTATTAATAGAAAAGATTATATAGAAACCATTGATAAGATGATTGACTATACTGATGAACCTTTTGGTGATTCAGCGGCTATTCCAACATATCTTTTAAGTGAGTTTATTCATAACCAAGGTATTAAAGTTGCTCTTTCTGGAGAGGGAAGTGATGAGAGCTTTTTAGGTTATGATAATTATTTTACAATGTTGAATTATTATCAAAGTAAAGGTTCAAAAGAGCTGTTTACTTTTACTAAAGAGTGGGAATATAATAACAGAGCTTTTGAAAAAAGACATATTTATCAAACTTATGGAGAAACTTTTAGTGAGAATCAGAAACAAAGAGTTCTTAAAGAATATAAAATTAAAAACCATGTAGAAAATTATATGAAATGTACTTATCCTCCATATAAGTGGCTTACATATATAGATTTTAAGATATGGATTGCAGAAGTATTAATGACAAAATTAGATAGAATGTCAATGGCAAATTCTTTAGAATTAAGAGCACCTTTTTTAGATTACCATCTAGTTGAGTATATGTTAAGTGTAGGTGAAAACCTAAAGAAAGGAAATACAAATAAATATCTTTTAAAGCAAGTAGCATTAAAATATTTACCTAATGAAATAGTACACAGAAGAAAAAAAGGTTTTTCTTCTCCTTTTATTGAGTGGTTATATGAAGAGTATAAAGAAGATATTCTTCACACTATTTTAGAAGTAAATAAAAAATTAAATATTTTTAATGAAGATTTTATAAGATTTTTATTTAATGAATCCAAAGAAAAGAGATTTAAACAGCATATTTGGAATCTTTTTATATTTGCTAAATGGTTTAAAAAGGTGTATTAATGAGAACGAAACAAAAGGCAGAAGGGATTATATGGTTTGATCTCGTCACACCAAAGTCTGTGCTTTTTTTTGAGCCAATAATAAAAGAGATACAAAAACATAAAAATACACTTATTACCACAAGAGGTGGTGAAGGATACAAAGAGACTGTAGAGTTATTAAAACTTTATAATCTGGAATTTGAAAATATTGGAAATTTTGGTGGAAATTGTCTTATATCAAAGTATAAAACATCACTTGATAGACAGTTTAAAATTATTGATTATCTAGCACATCATAATATTGAGAAATTGGTTTGTCTATCTTCCGTAGATGCTTGCCGAGCAGCTTTTGGTTTGGGAATACCTATATATAACTTTTATGATATACCTTTATCTGATTTCAATGAAAATTTTAAAAAGGCTCTTCCTCAAGCTAGACTTACAATACCTTTAGCTGCTAAAATGTTTAAGCCTTTTGTTGTGCCAGATCAAGTTATAAAAAGATTTGGTCTTGATGATGAGCAGATTTTTCAATACGATTTTATAGACCCTCTTATCTGGTTAAAAAAGTTTAATTACAATAAAGAGTATGTTTATAGAATATTAAAAAACTATCCTATGGATTACTCAAAAAAAACAATTGTTATAAGAGAGGAAGAATATAAGTCAAGCTATGTAAATAAAAAGTATCCTTTTTTATATGAATCACTAGAGCAAATACAACAAAAATTAAATGTTAATATCATAATCATACCACGATATGAAAGTAGTTATTTAAAAGATGAATTTCCCTTTGCTATTGTACTTGAAGAAAAAGTAAAAATACAACACTTATTAAAATTTGCAGATTTATTTATAGGTGGCGGAGGTACAATTAATACTGAAGCATGTTTTTTAGGTACGCCAACTATTTCAACTAGAAGCTTTATTTGTCACTATGACAAATATCAAATTGATAATAATATGATGGTATGGGTAAAAAATAAAGATGAATTAATTGCTAAGTCAAAAGAACTGATAGGTCAAGAGATAAATGTGAGTATTTTAAATCAAATGGATATAAGTATTAAAAATATCATTAAAGAGATATTAGAATAAAAAAATTAAATGATAATATATTTAATATAATCTTAATACAAAGTATTATTATTTAGTCTTTATAAGTCCAATTGAATTTGAAAAAAAGTATAATGAAACCCTTAAGTTCAGATAAAAAACTGAATAATTTTAGAAATAATAATTTTAAGGAACCCTTTGTGTGTAAAATAGGTGATTTTGATCTAAACAAAGATGGAATATATATAATTGCAGAATTAAGTGCTAATCATAATGGATGTATTCAAAACGCATTGGACACTATAAAAGCAGCAAAAGAAATAGGGGCAAATGCTATTAAGCTTCAAACATATACAGCGGATACTATGACATTAAAGTGTAAAGAAGATGACTTTATAGTAAAAGGTGGAACTCTTTGGGATGGAAAAAGTTTATATGAATTATATGAATGGGCTTCAACACCATGGGAATGGCATAAGCAATTATTTGATTATGCAAGAAGTTTAGATATTGATATATTTTCAACTCCTTTTGATAAAACGGCAGTGGATTTTTTAGAGCAATTTAATCCTAGTGCATACAAAATAGCATCATTTGAAATATCAGATCATGAACTTATCAAGTATGTAGCTTCGAAAGGCAAACCTATAATAATTAGTACAGGTATAGCTACTATTGATGAGATTCAAGATGCCGTAGATATTTGTAGAAGTGCAGGGAATAATGATATTGTACTTTTAAAATGTACAAGTGCATATCCAGCACCCTTTGAAGATGCAAACTTAGTTATAATACCAAATCTTGCCCAAACATTTAATGTTATATCAGGTTTCTCCGACCATACCTTAGGAACTACTGCCCCTATTGTTGCTACAACATTAGGAGCAAAAGTTATAGAAAAACATTTTATTTTGGATAAATCTATAGGAGGGCCTGATGCTGAATTTTCTTTAGATAAAGAAGAGTTTGCACAGATGATAAAAGTAGTTAGGGATACTGAAAAACTTCTTGGAAAAGTAGACTACAGTATGACCTCTAAAAAGAAAAAATCAAGACAATTTGCTCGAAGTCTTTATATATCTAAAGATATAAAAAAAGGTGAAATGCTTACTTCTGAAAATATTAGAAGTGTAAGACCTGGCTATGGGATGCATCCTAAATATTTGAATGATTTTTTAGGGAAAAAGGTAAATAAAGATTTAAAAAAAGGTACACAAGTTAATTGGACTATTCTTGAAGGGAAAGATTAATTTATTTTGTATATGAGATTACTGTGAACTAGTACAATAAAAGAAGGAAAAGTATGGATTTAGAAAAAAACTATCAAAATAATATGACTTTTTTAAAAGAAGGTTGGCCAGAGGTTTATAATAGTATTATTAAAGCAGATATAAAAGATTATGAACTAAATATTACTCAATTAGGTGAATATAATATAGCTATAAAGGGTAAAAATATTTATCCTGGGAAAGTTGATTTAGCTATACAAGCTCAAGTAAATGCTTTTTTAGATAATCCTCCAATGTTTTTTAAAAAACCTACTTGGAATAAAGATAGTGACAAAGATTATTACCATGATAAATTAATTAAAGGCATTGAACTAAAATCGGAGTATTTAAAAGAAAATAAAGGCTTCGAGAACTATCATCAAAACTTAGAAGGATATTTTCCTTTTTTATTGATGATGGGGATTGGTTCAGGGGCTCATATTCAAAAGTTAATTCAACAATCAAATGGTATTAAAGAAATTATTATTGTAGATGAAAGTTATGAAATGTTAAAAGTTAGTTTTCATCTTTTAGATTGGAGACCTATTTTTATGTATTTTAAACAAAAAAATCATGGTCTTCATTTTTGTATTGGTAGTAATAGTCAAGAAATATCAAGAATTGTACTTAATACTATTTATAAAAACTTTTCTTATCAGTTTTATTTAATCCCTTTTTATACCCATTATAAATCTAAGTTTTTTGATGAATTTAAAGAAAAATTTATAGAAAAAATTGATATAGCTTTCACTGGTCAAGGTTTTTATGATGATGAAATAATAAGTTTAGAACATACTATTAAAAATCTAAATGATGATTTACCTGTTTATAGATATAGTAATAAATTACCTAAAAATTCTACAGCTTTCATAGTTGCCTCAGGTCCATCAATTGATAAAGATATAGAATATATTAAAAAGCATAAAGATAATGTTGTATTAATATCTTGTGGTACTGCATTAAGAGTTTTATATAAAAATGGTATTTCTCCTGATTTTCATATGGAAATTGAAAGACCAACTTTTATGGCTTCTATCATTGAAAATTATGGAACTAAAGAGTACTTGAAAAACATTGATATGATTGGTTTAAATGTTATTGATCCTAAAGTATATAGTATGTTTAAAAGTGCAAAAATTTATTTTAGAGATAATGATGCAGGGTCTTCTATTGTCCCAGAAGATATACCTAAGTTAAATCATTGTAATCCAACTATTGTTAATGGGGCATTATCTTTTTTATCTGATATAGGATTTCAAAATATATTTATGTTTGGTACAGATATGGGATTTAAAGATCCTGAAAGTCATCATTCAAAAGATACAATCTATTATAATACTAAAGAGCATAAAGTAAATACATTAGATTTATTAAAAGAAAAATTTCCTGGTAATTTTGATAAAGAAGAAAAGTTTATGACAACTAATATATTTAATTGGTGTAAACAAAGAGCTGAGAATTGTATTCTTGATTATAAAGTTAAAAGAAAAATTAAAATTAATTATTTTAATTGTAGTGATGGTTTATATATTGATGGAACAACACCATTTAAAGCGGAAAGTATAAAGCTAGATAACAAAATTAACAAAGTTGATATTTTAAAAGGAATAGAAAACAATTTTGATTTTGATTTTGAAAAACTTCATAAAGAAATAGATTCAATATATAAATCAGAAAAAGAAATGTTGATTTCTAATATTAAAGAAATTAAAGAGATAGTTACACAAAAAGAGATTGAAACATTTAAAGAACTTTTTGATTTAATCTCAACTACATATGAAATAGCAAATAATCCTAATTATGAAAACAAAAGTTATTTAACAAGGTCTTTATTAAAAGGGACTATGTATCACTTTTATACAGCTTTATATACCCATGCACTTGCTACATCAGATAAAAATAAAGCAATGAATTTTGTAAATAGTTCTTTATTAAAATTATTAGAATTTTTTGAAGAAGTAGAAAATAGAGTTAAAGATATTAATTTAAAGTAGTGACTTAAGTCACTACTTTATTAGAATTAAATTACTTTCTATTGAAGTAATCTAAGAACGTTTTCACAGAAACGTATTCGTAGTAGCTAAGCTACTACTTGTTCAACTACTGAAGTAGTCTTAATACGTTTTGTTGTACTGCATTAGCTTGAGACATAGCATAAGACCCAGCTTGAGCAATAATATTTTGTTTATTGAAGTTCGCTGATTCTGCAGCATAGTCAACATCTCTAATTACAGATTCCGCTGCTTTAATATTAGTTTGCACTGTTTGCATATTTCTAATAGCAGAGTCTAATTGGTTTTGAGTAGCACCAAAGTCAGATCTAACAGAGTTAAGTTGAGTTAATGCATCATCAACAACAGACATAAAGTTATTTGCTGTTTCAGAAGTTAAATCACCTTCCCCTAGAGCCATAAGACCTTCAAGGTTTTTAAATGCCATACCTGAACTAACTTCTCCAAATCCAACACCAGCAGTTTCAAAAGCAGCAGCTGTTTCAGAAGTAGTTAAAGATACACTTATATGACCGTAATCAGCATCAGTACCTTCTGCTTTATCATTAGAGATTGTAACTGTACCTGATGTTTCAATAAAGATAACATCATTAGAAGTAGTGTTTTTATCAACATCTGAGAAACTAATGTTTCCAATATCAATTCCATCTGTTCCAAAATCTAATGTATTAGTATCATCAACCCCTGATGTAGCCCAAGTAAATGTACCATCTGCATTTTCATTAAGACCAGCATCTCTTAAAGCTTGAGCTGTAGTACCATCTGTAGTAGATATAATAACACTTGCTTCAGCACCAGTATTTCTTAATGAAATAGATTTTACATTTGCATCAGATGCAGCAGTAAATGAGTTAATAGCTACTTCTGAAGTAGTAGTTGCTTCAACAGAGTTAATAGCTACAACATCAAGTGTTGCTGAAGTAGAATTGTCTCTAACTGCAATTGTACCTTCTGTAAGCATTGCATAAGTTCCTGCTGTATAAGCAATACCTTCTGATGTGTCACCATTGATTTTTACATCCATAACATCATTACCACTATTATTAATAGAGATATCTTCTCCTCCACCAAGTTTTTCAATAGTAACAGCTTCGTTAGTGTAAACGTTGAATATATCTCCACCAGTAGTTAATGAAGATAGATTACTAACTTTTAAACTACTAATATCAACTAATGCATTATTTTCAAATGTGATAGTTGATTCTGTAGCATCTGCAGTAGATTTAAATTCATATACACCACTTGAGATTTTTGTTAATCCATCAGAAGTTGATTTATCAGCTTCTTTATCTAAGAATTTAGCTAATTCAACATCATCAGTTGATAATACTATTGAACTTGTAGTTGTAGTATTACTAAGACCTATTTTAGAAACATCATTTGCAGAAACATTAACTGACATTTCTGATGTTGAAGAAGCAGATGCTGCTGATGCAGCACTTATAGATACATCACCAGCTGTTGAACTAACAGTAATTGAAGCATTAGATACTTCACCTTCTAAAGTAACATTTCCTGCAGCACCACCAGTAGTTTTGATAGTAGAAGTAGTTGTTCCTTCATTTCCTGCACTACCAAGACCAGATGTATTAACAGCGAATTCAGTTTTTAAACCAATATCAAAAGATGAGTCTTCTCCAACTTGGAAAACAAATTCTTTATCTTTTTCATTTAAAAGATTTAAACCATTATAGTTAGTTTGACCAGAGATATTGTCAAATTGCTCTAAAAGTTTTTGAATATCTTTTCTAATAGCTTCTCTACCATCTTCAGAAGTAGTAGAAGTAGATGCTTGAATAAGTTTAGTTTTGATTGTATCTAAAATGTTAGATTGCTCAGCCATAGCTTTATCAGCAATTTGGATTAATGCAACTGCTGAGTTAGCATTTGAGATACCTTGACCAATAGAGTTACCTTGAGTTCTAAGTTTATCAGCAATAGCTAAACCAGATGCATCATCTGCAGCTTTGTTGATTTTTAAACCTGTAGATAGTTTCTCTAAAGATTTAGCAATGTTGTTATTCGTGTTTTTGTTTGCTTCTTGTGCGCTTAAAGAAGACACATTTGTATTAATTCTCATAATAAATCCTTTCAATATTATGACACATAGTGAATAGTTTCACAGCCTAAAACATTCTTGTGTTACCAAGCATAGAGAAAAAGTCTCTTTGGAATCAATTGATCCCTATATACTTATAATGAAATTATCACATACCAATTCTTAAAGTTAGATTAAATATAAGCAGGCAAATAAAAAAGCCTAGAATTAACTAGGCTTTTAGATAGATTAATTTTATTGAAGTAATCTAAGAACGTTCTGTTGTACTTGATTAGCTTGAGACATAGCATAAGACCCAGCTTGTGAAATAATATTTTGTTTATTGAAGTTCGCTGATTCTTCTGCATAGTCAACATCTCTAATTACAGATTCCGCTGCTTTAATATTAGTTTGCACTGTCATCATATTTCTAATAGCAGAGTCTAATTGGTTTTGAGTAGCACCAAAGTCAGATCTAACAGAGTTAAGTTGAGTTAATGCATCATCAACAACACTCATATATAAATTAGCAGTATCAGAAGTTAAGTCACCTTCTCCTAAAACTGATAGTCCTTCAAGGTTTTTAAATGCCATACCTGAACTAACTTCTCCAAATCCAACACCAGCAGTTTCAAAAGCAGCAGCTGTTTCAGAAGTAGTTAAAGATACACTTATATGACCATAATCAGAGTCTGTTCCTTCTGCTTTATCATTAGAGATTGTAACTGTACCTGATGTTTCAATAAAGATAACATCATTAGAAGTAGTGTTTTTATCAACATCTGAGAAACTAATATTTCCAATATCAATTCCATCTGTTCCAAAATCTAAAGTTGCTGTATCATCAACCCCTGATGTAGCCCAAGTAAATGTACCATCTGCATTTTCATTAAGACCAGCATCTCTTAAAGCTTGAGCTGTAGTACCATCTGTAGTAGATATAATAACACTTGCTTCAGCACCAGTGTTTCTTAATGAAATAGATTTTACACTTGCATCAGATGTAGCAGTAAATGAGTTAATAGCTACTTCTGAAGTAGTAGTTGCCTCAACAGAGTTAATAGCTACAACATCAAGTGTTGCTGAAGTAGAATTGTCTCTAACTGCAATTGTACCTTCTGTAAGCATTGCATAAGTTCCTGCTGTATAAGCAATACCTTCTGATGTGTCACCATTGATTTTTACATCCATAGCAGAACCAGTATTTACTGTGATATCATTACCACCTCCAAGTTTTTCAACTGTAACAGCTTCGTCAGTATAAACTTTGAAGATATCTCCACCAGTAGTTAATGCAGATAGATTACTAACTTTTAAACTGCTAATATCAACTAATGCATTATTTTCAAATGTGATAGTTGATTCTGTAGCATCTGCAGTAGATTTAAATTCATATACACCACTTGAGATTTTTGTTAATCCATCAGAAGTTGATTTATCAGCTTCTTTATCTAAGAATTTAGCTAATTCAACATCATCAGTTGATAATACTATTGAACTTGTAGTTGTAGAATTACTAAGACCTATTTTAGAAACATCATTTGCAGAAACATTTACAGTCATTTCTGATGTAGAAGAAGCAGATGCTGCTGCTGCAACAGTAAGTGTAGCATTTCCTGATGTTGAGTTTACTGTAATTGAAGCATTCGGCGATTCTCCTTCTAAAGTAACACCAGCAGCAGCACTTGTTTTAATTGTTGCTGTGGTTGTTCCTTCATTTCCAGCACTACCAAGACCAGATGTATTAACAGCGAATTCAGTTTTTAAACCAATATCAAAAGATGAGTCTTCTCCAACTTGGAAAACAAATTCTTTATCTTTTTCATTTAAAAGATTTAAACCATTATAGTTAGTTTGACCAGCAATATTATCAAATTGCTCTAAAAGTTTTTGGATATCTTTTCTAATAGCTTCTCTACCATCTTCAGAAGTAGTAGAAGTAGATGCTTGAATAAGTTTAGTTTTGATTGTATCTAAAATGTTAGATTGCTCAGCCATAGCTTTATCAGCAATTTGGATTAATGCAACTGCTGAGTTAGCATTTGAGATACCTTGACCAATAGAGTTACCTTGAGTTCTAAGTTTATCAGCAATAGCTAAACCAGATGCATCATCTGCAGCTTTGTTGATTTTTAAACCTGTAGATAGTTTCTCTAAAGATTTAGCAATGTTGTTATTCGTGTTTTTGTTTGCTTCTTGTGCGCTTAAAGAAGACACATTTGTATTGATTTTCATGAGTTACCTTTTCATGTGTTTAATATGTACATATTTTAGCAAAAATTATTTATATTTTTCTTAATATTTTCTTAATAATTATACTTTTTGTAAAACTATTCCAGATTCTATATGTTCAGTATAAGAAAATTGGTCAAAAAGTGCGAAATTTTTAATTTCATGAGTTTTTGTTAAAGTCTGCAAATCTCTATGAAGTGTTTCTGGATTACAAGATATATAAATTATCTTTTCGTAATCTTTTACTAAATTTCTAGTGGTATCATCTAAACCTGCTCTTGGAGGATCCACAAAAATAGTATCAAAGTTATATGATTTTAAATCAACATCTTTTAATCTTCTAAACTCTCTTTTTTCTTCTAAAGCTTCAACAAACTCTTCAGCACTCATTCTAATAAAATCAATATTTTCTATACTATTTAACTTGCAATTTTCTAAAGCTGAATTGATAGATGTTTTTGATATTTCTGTTGCTAAAACTTTATTAAATTTTTTACTTAATGGTATTGTAAAGTTCCCACCTCCACAATATAATTCACATAAATCTTTGTCAGATTTTTCTAGATGTTTTAAAACCCATTCAATCATCTTAACATTTACTTTTGTATTTGGCTGAGTAAATCCACCCTCTTTATAATGAAATTTAAAATTTTCTCCATCAATATTTAGTTCTTCATTGATAAAGTCTTCACTTAAAACCTCTTTTTGTTTTCTACTTCTTCCTATGATTTTTATATTTAATTCTTCTTCTAGATTTTTTGCTTTTTGAATCCAGTTTTCCCCAAGCTTTTTGTGATAAATTAAAGTTACAAGCATATCTTGTGTTGTTGAATTTAAAAACTCAATTGCATATAATTTAAATCTAAACTCTTCGTCATTTTGTAGCTTTTCAAGTAATACAGGCATAAGCTCTTGAATTTGTTTTGAAACTATTTGGCAAGAATCTATCTCTAAAGTGTTTTTTTCAAAAGATGTCATAGCATAAGAAATAGTTGGATTATCACCATCATCAAAGTTTTTCCATATTCTAAACTCTGCTCTATATCTAAAATTTTCCTCTTCACTTCTTATAATATCAAACTCTATATCTGTAAAATTAGAAAATCTTTGTTTTTCTCTTTTTATTTTGTATTCAAGTTGTTGCTCATAGTTCATTTCATAAAGTTTACAAGAACCACATTTACCAAAATATTCGCATGTCATAATCAAGTGCCTTAAAATAGTTTTTTTATTTAAACAGATATTATATTCTATTTACTATAATACGCCCATGAAAGAAACATTCCAAGAACAATTACAATCATTTTTAAAGTGTGATTTAAAATCACTTTTTCCCCTAGCACGTAGTATGAATAGAAAACTAAAGTTTTTTGTAGGACCAACAAACTCTGGTAAAACCTATAATGCAATGAGTGAATTAAAAAAAGCAAATAGTGGTTTGTATTTAGCTCCACTTAGACTTCTTGCTTTAGAAGGTTATGAAGATTTAAAACAAAACAATATTGAAGCAACTTTAATCACCGGTGAAGAGCAAATTATAGATGAAGATGCAGCTCATGTATGTTCAACTATTGAGATGTTAGATTTTAATTTAGATGTTGATACAGCTATTATTGATGAAGTTCAAATGTTGGATGATGAAGATAGAGGTTGGGCATGGGTAAATGCAATTATTGGGTGTCCTGCAAAAACTGTTATTATGACTGGTAGTGTAAATGCTTTAGATGCAGTTACAAAAATAGCAGCATACCTAGGTGAAGAGCTTGAAGTTGTAAAACATAAAAGAAAAACTCCTTTAAAAGTTATGGCAAGACATACCTCTTTAGAACACTTAGAAGCAGGTACTGCTTTAATTGCTTTTTCTAGAAGTGACGTTTTAAAATTAAAACAAAAGTTACAAAAAAAATATAGAGTTTCAGTGATTTATGGAAATTTATCCCCTGAAGTAAGACGTGATGAAGCAAGACGTTTTAGGGAAAAACAAAGTGATATCTTAATAGCAACGGATGCAATCTCTATGGGATTAAATCTTCCTATTAAAAATATTCTTTTTACAACAGATACTAAGTTTGATGGTGTGAGCAGAAGAAAGCTAAGTGTTAATGAAATTGTTCAAATTGCCGGTCGTGCGGGAAGATATGGACACCATGAAGTAGGATTTCTAGGGGCAACTAGAAGAGATGTTTTAGAATATATAAAAGAGGAGTTTAATTCACCAATTAGAACTATTAAACCCCCTTATAAAGTTAAAATGAGTAGTGAACAACTTGAAGAATTAGCGTCACATATTAAAACAAAATCGCTAACAAAAATTTTAAAATATTTTAAAGATAATATGAATTTTGATGGACCTTTTATAGCTTCAAATATTTCATCTATGCTTGAAGCAGCAACAATTATTGATAAAAGAGAAAAATTAAGTTTAGAAGATAAATATTTATTAGCTCAAGCACCAATTACAACAAAATCAACTATTATTTTACAAGCTTATGAAGCCTATGTTGCTTCTGTTATAAGAAATAAAATTTGTAGATACAAACCATCAATTACCTTACCTAAAAAAGCAGTAACAGCAAAGGATTTATTATTAGTAGAAGATGAAGTTAAAAAAATCTCACTTTATTTATGGTTATCATATAAATTCCCAGATATTTTTCCAGATTATGATAAAGCTGTGATTTTAAGAAATAGTTTTAATAGTTTTATAGAAAAAACATTGAAGTCAAATCTTAAGATAAAAGAGCCTGAATTTAAGAAAAAATATACTAGACCAATAAGAAGAAATGGAAGAAGTCGTTATTAAATTTTTTTTTGATATAATCTATCACTTTACGCAACTTTGACAGGAATTATTAGATGCTTGGAATGTTTAAAACTGATGGTGCAGAAGCCTTACAAAAAGAATTACTTAAAAACTATATTGATGAAAAGAAAATACAAGCTTTAATCGATAGTGGTGTAAATATAAACAGAAAAGATGCAAAAGGGCGAACTATGCTCTTTGAATTGTCTGCAAAAAGAAGAATAGAATCAATAAAACTTTTAATCAGAAACGGTATAGATATTAATTCTGAGGATAATTTTGGTAAAACAGTTTTAAGCGAAGCTGTTGATAAAATTGATGGAATGATGATAAGGTTTTTACTTGAGCATGGTGCTTCTGTAAATCATATAAATTCCTCAGGAAGAACAGTTTTACATGATGCCGCCTTAGAAGAAAACGAAAAAGCATTTAGAATTTTAATGACACAAAATCCAAATTTAAATATTAGAGACCATTACGGTAGAACAGTACTTTTTGATGCTGTTGATGGTGGAAATATTGATATTATAAGAGAAGTTGTAAATAATATTGATGATATAAATATTGTTGATAATGATGGTCAATCAGTTTTATTTAATGCTGTTTTAAAAGAGAATCCTGAAGTAGCAAAATTTTTAATCTCAAATGGAATAGATGTAAATATTTTGAATAAAAAGCGTCAAACAGCTTTATTTAATGCAGTTATCTTAGGTTCAACTAATCTTCCAATTATTGAACTTTTGATTGAAAAAGGTGCAAAATTAAATATAAAAGATTATGCAGAAAAAACGATACTTGATGAGATTTTAAAACTTCTTGCAATAGTTAATAAACCTGATGAAAAAGTTGAAGGGAAATATAGATTAGTAAGTTCAGATAGAAATTATTTAAAATTAACTGGAATACTTATAGATATGGGACTTGCAGTTGATAGAACTGATATTGACGGGAAAACGATTCTTTACAAAGAAGTTGAAAGGCAAAACTACGACACTATCGATTTTTTAATAGCATCTGGGGCCGATGTAAATGCACAAGATAAAGAGGGTCGTACAGTTATTTTTGATGCTGTTTTAAAAGGTCAATCAAATATGAATATGATAGACCATTTAATTGCTCGAGGTGCAGATATTGACCATAGAGATTTTAATGAAAAAACAATAATTGATGATTTAGCAGAAGCAGTATTAATTACAAAAAACAATAAAAAACCAAGCTCAAAAAGATTTTTTGATTTGGACTTAAAAGATGATTATTTTCAACTTTTAAAGAAAATGCTTCTTTTTAAACCTAGAATCAATGAACCAAGAAGTGATGGAAAAACAATTATCTTTGATTTACTTGATTATGATAATTTAGAATTAATAAAGATTTTTGTTAATGCTGGACTTGATTTAAATATTGTTGATAATGATATGAATACACCTTTATCTTACTTAGTTGATAAAGGGCTAGAAATTAAAAATAATAAAGAAAAAGAAGTTTTCTTAGAGAAATTAGTATTCCTTTTAAAATTTAGAATTGATGTTAATACAATTGATAAAGAGGGACGAACAATTTTCCATAAAACTGCTTTTGCAAACAATTTAGAGGTTATGGAAAAGCTTCTTACAAAAAAAGTAAACTTAGATATAAAAGACAAGCAAGGAAGAACTGCCTTACACCATACACAATGGAAAGGTAATTATAAAATTGCAAGACTTTTAATAGCTGCAGGAGCAAATATAAATGAGCCTGATTATGCAGGATTTACGATATTAAATTATGCCGCAATTTTAGGTCATACAAAACTTGTAGTCGTACTTATTTTATCTGGTGTTTTAATGTATAACCATAATAAAAAAAGTAAATCAGTGGCGAAATTTTTTAGAGAAAGAGAAAAAAATCTAGATAATTTATTAGATGCAAATATAACTGATACAAAGATGAGAACAGCTATTGAAGAGGTTGTTGAAAACCTAAAAAAAGAGATAAAAGAAGCTTTAGAAGGATAAAAATTAATGGTAAATAAATCAATTATAATTTTAGCAGCAGGTGCTGGTACAAGAATGAAATCAAAACTTCCAAAGGTTTTACATAAAATTTCTGGTAAACCAATGCTTTATTACTCAATTAAAGAAGCACTTGAACTTAGTGATGATGTAACAGTTGTATTATTTCACCAAGCACAAAAAGTTCAACAGCAAATGGAAAAGTTTTTTGATGGAATAAATTATGTAATTCAAGACCATGAAAACTATCCTGGAACAGGTGGTGCAGTTATGGGAATAACACCAAAATATGAAAAGGTTTTGGTTTTAAATGGAGATATGCCTTTAATTCAAGCTGATGAGCTTAAAAAATTTGACCTAGATGCAACGATTGTAATGTCAGTACTTGAACTTCAAAATGCAGATGGTTATGGTCGAGTTATAATTGAGAATGGAAATGTTAAAAAAATTGTAGAGCAAAAAGATGCTTCTCAAAGTGAATTAGCAGTTACTACGGCAAATGCAGGTATCTATCAGTTTGATACAAAATTTTTATTAGAAAGCCTACCAAAACTTTCAAACAACAATGCTCAAAAAGAATACTATATTACTGATTTAGTTGAGATGGCTATAAATCAAGGTAAGGTTTTAAAACCACTTATTGTAAATGAAGAAAATTTCAAAGGTGTTAATTCGAAATTAGATTTAAGTGAAGCAGAAGTAATTCACCAAAATAGAATCAAAAGAGAGTTTTTAAAACAGGGTGTTATTATGAGATTGCCTGACACTATTTATATAGAAGAGGGTGTTATTATTGAGGGTGAATCTATAATTGAAAATGGAGTATCTCTTTTAGGAAATAGTAAAATTGTAAATTCCCATATCAAAACAAATACAGTGATTGAAGATGCAATTTTAATTGATTCTGATGCTGGACCAATGGCAAGAGTTAGACCAGGAAGTGAAATAATTGGAACTCACTTAGGAAATTTTGTAGAAACAAAAAAAGCAAAATTAAATGGTGTAAAAGCAGGACATTTAACTTATCTTGGTGATTGTGAAATTGATGAGGGTACAAATATTGGTTGTGGAACAATCACTTGTAATTATGATGGAATAAATAAACATAAAACAATTATTGGAAAAAATGTATTTGTAGGAAGTGATACACAATTTGTAGCTCCTGTTAATATTGAAGATGATGTCCTAATTGGTGCTGGCTCAACTGTAACAGGTGATGTTAAAAAAGGTGAACTTTATCTAACAAGAAGCAAAGCTAAAAAAATTGATGGTTATTTTTATAAACATTTTGGAAATAAAAAATAAAGAAAAATAGATGTTGTTAAAAGATAAAAATATTTTAGTTGGGATAAGCAGCTCTATTGCTATTTATAAAAGTTTAGAACTAATTAGACTTTATATAAAACAAGGGGCAAATGTAAAAGTTATAATGACAAAGGCCGCTGAAAAGTTTATAACTCCGCTTACTTTTGAGGCAATCTCACAAAATAAAGTTTTATGTGATGAAACAGAATCTTGGGACAAAAAATCTATTTATAATCATATAGATATTGGAAAGTGGGCAGATATTTTTGTAATAGCTCCGGCAACAGCAAATACTATAAATAAATTAGCAAATGGTATAGCTGATAATCTTTTAACTCAAACAGTTTTAGCCTATCCAAAATTAAAGTTGATAGCACCTGCGGCAAATACAAATATGATACAAAATCAAATTACTGTTTCTAGTCTTGAAAAACTTAAAAATTACAACTTTAAGATTATCTCATCACAAATAAAAGAGTTAGCTTGTAAAGATGTTGGGGATGGTGCAATGGCTGAGCCTGATGAAATTTTTTATGAAACATCAAAACAACTTTTAAAAGTTGAGTATTGGAATAATAGAGAGGTTATTATAAGTGGTGGTGGAACTTTAGAAAAAATAGATGATGTTAGATATATCTCAAATTTTTCTTCAGGGAAAATGGCATCATCTTTAGCAAAAGCTTTATATTTAAAGGGTGCAAAAGTAACACTTGTTAGCTCTAGAGGATATGAAAATCTTCCAAAATCTATAAAAATATTACAAGTTAGTTCAACAAATCAGATGTTTGAAAACTTGAAAAAAAGTATAGAAAATAGTGAAAAAAGTAAAAAGCCATTTTTATTTATGGCGGCAGCTGTAAGTGATTATATCCCACCTAAAAATGATGGAAAATTAAAAAAAGAAAATCTTGGTGAAACTTGGAATTTACAACTATCTTTAAATATTGATATCTTAAATAGTTTAGAGAAAAAAGATATTATCACTATTGGTTTTAAAGCTGAAATGGATAAACAAAATGCTAAAAATAACGCAACTTCAATGATAGAAAAGAAAAATATTGATGGTGTTTGTTTAAATATTATTGATGAAGAAAACTATTTTGGAAGTGATTCAAATATTATTGAGTTTATAACAAAAAATGGTTCTAGTACTTTTAGTGGAAACAAATTTGAAATTTCAATGGATTTAATAAATAAAGTAAAAGATGAGTTTGTAAATAATGACTGAAAATAATATCCCTAAACATATAGCTATTATTATGGATGGTAATGGACGATGGGCAAAAGAGAGAGATTTAAAACGAACTGCAGGCCATGAAGAGGGAGCAAAAAGAGTTAGGGATATTACTACACATTGCTCTAATATTGGAGTTAAATATTTAACCTTATACGCTTTTTCAACGGAAAATTGGACAAGACCAAAATTAGAGGTTGAATTTTTAATGAAGCTTTTAGAAAATTGGTTAAAAAAAGAGTTACCAGTTTATTTAGAAAATCAAACTAGATTAAAAGCAATTGGAGATATATCAAGGTTCTCAAAATCTTTACAAAAAACAATAAGAGAAACAGAAGAAAAAACTAGTCATGGAACAAAACTAACACAAGTTTTAGCTTTAAATTATGGTTCTCAAGATGAGATGTTAAGGGCAATGAAAAAGATGCAGGAAAAAGGTTTAGAGATTACTAAAGAGAATTTTGAATCTTGTTTGGATACTGCAGGAATGCCTGATGTTGATATGTTGATTAGAACAAGTGGAGAAGTTAGATTATCTAATTATCTTCTTTGGCAGAATGCTTACGCAGAGATGTTTTTTACACCTACATTTTGGCCTGAATTTACCCCTTCAGAATTAGATGATTTAATTAGTGATTTTACAAATCGAGAGAGAAGATTTGGAGGTATTTAGTTTTATATTTGGACTTCTTATTGGGTCATTTTTAAATGTTCTAATTTATAGGCTTCCAATAAAAAAATCTTTCATAACACCTAGAAGTAGATGTACAAACTGTAATAAACTAATTCCTTGGTATTTAAATATTCCAATCTTTTCTTATATTTATTTAAAAGGAAATTGTAAAGAGTGTGGCGAAAAAATATCTTTACAATATCCAATTGTTGAGTTTTTAACAGCTTTATTAACATTAGGGTTATATTTAAAATTTGGTTTATCTTACGAACTACTTTTTTCGATGGTATTTTTTTATACTTTAATTGTTTTATCTTTTATAGATTTTAAATATAAAGCAGTACCTGACTATCTTTTATTAATTGCATTAATATTTTCATTTGTAATTACACAAAAAGATTTATTTTATGCCCTTAAAGATGCTTTTATAATTTCTGGTGCTTTTATTTTATTGAATTTTGTAATAACTTTTTATATTCAAAATATAAAGTCAAGAATTTTAAAAGATGAATCTTTAAAACAACAAGAAGCTTTAGGAGAGGGTGATATACCTATCCTAGCATCTATTGGAGCAATCTTAGGATTTCCTGAAACATTTGTAGCAATATTTTTATCGTCACTTTTTGCTATAATACCATCTATATATTTTCAAATAAAGAAAAAAGATATTCAGACACCTTTTATTCCATATTTAAGTTTAGGTTTAATTGTTGAATATTTTTTTAATATATCAAAGGTTTTTAATTGAAATTAAAAGAGTATTTACTTAGCCAATTATCTCAAACATTTTTTCCTATATTCTTAGGATTGTATTTTATTACATCAATAATATTTTTAGTAAAAATTGCATCATTGAGTTCTGCTATTACAATAAACTTTGTAGAGTTATTAAAACTTTATAGTTATGTTATGCCAACAATTATATTTTTTACTTTACCCATATCTTTTTTTATCTCATTAGTTATAACCTTATCAAAATTATCTAGTGAGTATGAACTTATTGTTATAACCTCGTTTGGTCTAAATCCATTAAAGATTATAAAGATTTTTTTCCCTATAACTTTACTTATGACAATTGCTTTAGTAATTATATCTGTTGGGCTAATTCCTAAAGCAAAATATCTAAATAAAGCTTTTATTGAACAAAAGAAAAAAGAGGCAAATTTTAATATAAAAGCTTCAGAATTTGGTCAAAAGTTTGGTGACTGGTTAATTTATATTGAAGATAAAGATGATAAGAAATATTCAAAGGTTAAACTTTTTAAAACTCAAGATAAAAAAGATCAATTTATTATTTCAGATAATGCAGTTTTAGAAAATGAAAATGGCAATTTAAGCTTTAAATTTATAAATGGGAAATCTTTTGTAATAGATAATGAAGAACTAAATCAAATCGATTATAAAAATATGTATTTAAATGATTCAATTGTAGATAGCAATATTGGAGATTTTACAACTTCATTTAATTATTGGAAAGCAAATTTCTCAAAAAATCAAAATACTGATAGATTTTCATTTAATATTTTAGTCTCAATCTTCCCTTTAATTTCACTTCTTTTAGTTGTTTATGCAGGATATTTTAACCCAAGATATGAGAAAAACAAGGCAGTTATGAAAGCAGTGGTTTTTGTCACTGTTTATTATATATTTATGCAAATAAGTGTTGATAACCTATTTTTACACTCTTTATATATAGTCCCTTTATCATGGATTGGTTTTACATATTTTATGTACCAAAGAAGTGTTAAACAGCAGTATTAATATGAATGTAAAGTTTACAATCTCATATGATGGGAGTGAATATGCAGGTAGTCAAACTCAACCAAATGGATTAAGTGTTGAGGATAAACTTCAAGAGGTTTTTAAGTCCTTAAATATAGATACAAAAATTATTCTTAGTGGAAGAACAGATAAAGATGTTCATGCAACAGGTCAAGTTTTTAATGCTATAATCCCTTCTTATTGGTATGATTTAAAAAAGTTAAAAGATATTATGAATAGGCATCTTCCCATATCAATTAAAGTTCATAATATAAAAGAGGTAGATGAAAGATTTCATTCAAGATTTAGTGCAAAAAAAAGGGTTTATCGATATTTAGTTACAAAAGAGCAGTTAAGTGTTTTTAACTCAAAATACATCTCCCATTATAAAGATTTTGATGAAGAGAAAATTAAAGAGGCCATAAAACTTTTTGAGGGAGTTCATGATTTTGAATATTTCCACAAAAAAGGAAGTGATAAGGATAATACAGTAAGGGAGGTTTTTAAAACCTCGTTTTATAAATATAGAAATCTTTATGTTTTTAAATTTACTGCAAACTCATATTTACGTTCACAAATTAGACTAATGGTTGGATTTTTACTAGAAGTTGGAAAAGGTGAATTAACAAAAAATGATTTAATTCTTCAATTAAAAAAAGAGAAATATATTTATAGAAAACCTGCAAATCCTTATGGTTTATATCTTACGAAGGTTCTTTATAAATGATTAAAAAAAGAAAGTTTTATACCCTATCAGATATAAGAAAACATATAGTTTTTACACCTCTAATTTTTGTTTTTTTAATCTCTTTTATTGCTATTTTAGTGATTACTTTTGTATTAGAATTTGAAAAAAAGAACAACACTTTTTTATATATACAAGAAGACACTTATAATAAAGAAACAATTTTAAATGAATATATCTCTGATATAAAATATAACGCTAGTTCCTCTTTTGATAATGAAGAGATTTTACTAAATGAAGCAGTCTTATCCTTGTATGGATACATCCATTATAGTGTTCAAGGGATTAGTAAATATACCATCATAAAAAAGATGATGGAGGTTGAAAAAAAAACAAATTTTGAATTTGTATTATTTTCAACTGAAGATGATAGTGTTTTATACGGTAAAGAGATAATTGATTATTTAAAAGTTTTAACTAATTCAAATATAAAAATGAGTAGTTTTAGACACCATATGTTAAAAAATATCTCTTATATTGGGACTAACAATTTAATATATTGGGTAGATACTGAAAAAAGAAAAATTAGACTAAGTTATTTTAAAAAACTTGATAATACTCAATACTATATTGGAGCATTTTCAAAAATTGATGATTTAAAGGAATCTACAAGAAATGCAATTTTAAATTCAATAGTTCAAAAAAGTAAATACTATAAAGATGCCTACTTCTGGTTTTATGATTATAATTTAGGTTATGTCTACAACTATTACAACAAGGGTCAAAAAATAGATGCAAAATTTATATTAGACCAAGATAGATTAAATAGTTCAAATGAAATTTTAAAAAAATATATAAATAATGAAACAACATCTAGTAGCGATATCCATAATTTCTCAAAATATAACTTTTTAATATCTATAAAAAGTTTTTCTTTGCCAAATAAAATTGCCCAATTAAAATATGAATATAACTCAAAGTTGTCAATCGCAATCTCAATTGTAATTTTAATAGCTATTTTTTTAATTGTTGCCTCAACACTTTTTTCTAAATTTATAAATAAGATATTTCATAGATATAACAAAAGATTAGAGACTAGAAATATTATGTATAAAAAATGGAAAGAGAGATATGAACTTGCAATTATTGCTTCAAATGATGGACTTTGGGATATTGATTTAAAAACAAAACATATTTACTTTTCTAAAAAATGGCTTGATATGTTTGGTTATGAAGATGGAGATATTAATAATCTTGATGAGTGGTTTGACTTAATCCATTATGAAGATAGACAACTTGTAATGGATAAATTCAATAAACATTTAAATGGAGATAGTGAAAACTTTGTTTGTGAGTATAGAATAAAAAATAAAAACAATAAATTTAAATGGATTTTAGTTAGAGGAAAAGCCTTTAATGATAATAATCATAAACGAATGTTAATGATGTCTATGGATATTGAACAAAGAAAAAAACTAATTAAAGAATTAAAATATGTTGATTTATTAGTTGAGTATGGGCGAATTGTAATTTTTAAATGGAAAAATGATGAAAACCTAAGTGTTGATTATATTTCAAAGTCAATTAGTTCATATGGATATAGTGCTCAAGAATTTCAAAGTAAAGAGGTAAGCTATTTTGATTTTGTGCATGAAGATGATATTAAAGAATTAAAAGAAGACCTTGCAAAAGCAGTTAATAATGATGAGAGATCATTTACAAAAGTTTATAGGGTAAAAGATAAAAATGGTGATGTAAGGTGGGTATTCACAAGAACAATTTTCTTAAAAGATGATTTTGGAAATGTAGCTTATTTTTATGGTTATATAAGTGATATTACTGAGATGAAACTAACAGAAGAAGAGTTAAAACATAAAGTTGATGAAGAGGTTGAAAAAAATATTGAAAAAGATAGAATCTTGGTTCATCAAAGTAAACTTGCCGCTATGGGTGAGATGTTAGGAAATATTGCCCACCAATGGAGACAACCACTAAATAATATTAATCTGCTTACCCATTTTATTAGAGATAGTTATGGAACATTAAGTAAAGAGGAATTGGATTCAGTTATAAAAGATACAAAATTACAAATTGAGTATATGTCTCAAACAATTGATGATTTTAGAAACTTTTATCAACCAAATAAAGATAAAGTAAAATTCAATGTAAAAGACTCAATTTTACAATGTTCTAAAATAGTTGAAACACAGTTTGAAAAAAACAATATTGAACTTAATATCACAGGGGAGGATGTTGAAACAGTTAACTATATGAATGAACTTCAACAAGTTGTTTTAAATATCTTAAACAATGCCGCTGATGCTGCAATTATAAAAAAACAAATAGCAGATTTTGATGCAAAAGTAGATGTTGAAATTTTTATAGATTATGGGAATAAAATTAAAATAGTTCTAGAAAATAACTGTGGGAAAATAGAAGATGAAGTTATGGATAGAATGTTTGAACCTTATTTTACAACAAAGTTTGAAAATCAAGGGACAGGAATAGGTCTATATATGGCAAAAACTATTATCGAAAAAAATATGGGAGGTAAAATTTTTGCTAAAAATAAAAATGATGGAGTTATTTTTGTAATCATTTTACCACTTTCTTATTATTAACATATAACTTTTTAGGTATAATTACAAAAAATATATTTTTAGGGTTAGAAATGAAAGCATATATAACTAGAGTTCTACTAGTTGAAGACGAAGATGTTGCAAGAAAAACACTCTCTTTTTACTTAAATACTATTTTTGATGAAGTTGTAGTAGCTTGCGATGGTGCAGAGGGTAGTAAAGTTTTCAAAAAAAACTATGATGAAGAAAAACAATTTGATTTAGTTTTAACAGACTTAAAAATGCCAAATAAAGATGGTATGTCTATGATTGATGAGATAAGAGAATTAACCCCTAATCAAAGATTTATAATTGTAAGTGCTCATAAAAATGAAGATGATTTGTTAAAACTTATTAATCTTAGGGTTTTAGGTTATTTTGTTAAACCATTAAATATTGACAATATGATGGAGATGTTAAAAAAAGCAAAAGAGGAAGTTCTTGCTGATAACATAGTTGAAGAGGAAACAAAAGATTATATTACTTTAAATAAAAGATATACTTACAATACAACAAGTGATAAATTATATAATGAAGAGTCAATCGTTAAATTATCTAAAAAAGAGCTTGATATTTTAAAAGTTTTAATTGATAATCTAGGTGAAGTTGTACCTGTTGAAAAGTTTAAAGAGTTAGTTTGGGGTGATATAAATACAAACGATTCTGCTTTTAGAACAGTAATGAAAAGATTAAAAGACAAAGTAAAAGATGATGACTTTATTGTATCTCATAAAGGGTACGGATATATCATCGAAAAACTATTAATAAAAGATTAAATCTACTTTTTACTAATTATTTAAAAAGCATCCTTTTTTAGGATGCTTTTTTTATTTTCGATTTTTGAAGTAGATATAAACCTACAAAAATAAAAATCCCAATTGCATATGATAAATAATGACTTGGTAGTTGCATAAATTCTTGAACCACTTTTGGCAAGAACATAAATGGAACAATACCTAAGAATATAAATCTTTCAACAATATTTGTTCTAGCAATAAAATATCCTTGTGTAAAACAAGAAAATGCCATCATCCCTATAAATGCCGTTGAGAATATAACAGCTATTTCTAAAGGATTTGTAATCCATACCCAACCATTTGGATTCGCAGGATTTAATGGGTCAACTTCTGAGATTAAAAGTAATTCAGGGTTAAAGAAGAACATAAACGGCAAGATAGCTGTTCTAATATCATATTTAAAACCTTGAATACCAGTTTTTATTGGATCTGCTTTTGCAATACCAGCAGCTGCATAAGCTGCAAGCCCAACTGGAGGTGTATCATCAGCTAAAATACCAAAATAAAACACAAAAAGATGAGCTGCTATTGCAGGGACTATAAACCCATTATCTTGTGCAAGTATTAAAATAACAGGTGCAGTCAATGATGCCATAACTATATAATTTGCAGTTGTTGGTAATCCCATCCCTAGAATTAGAGAAATAACAGCTGCTAAAATAAGAATTATAAAAATATTTCCATCTGATAAAGTTTCAATTACATCAAGTAAAACTTGTCCAAGTCCTGTTAGTGTAATACTTCCAACAACAATACCAGCCAAAGCTGTAGCAACAGCAATTGGAATCATATTTTTAGCTCCACTAATCATACCAGCTAAAATATCAACAAAACCAGAAAGTAAAATATCTTTTGTGATTTTCTCTTTTGCTAAAAAAGCTCTGAATGGATGTTGAACTACCATTAGAAGCATTAAAAGCATAATTGCATTAAATGCAGCACTTGCAGCAGACTCTCTTAATATCATTAAGGTATATAATAAGAAGAAAATTGGAACTAAATAGTGAATACCTTGAACAAAGGTTTTCCATTTTGGTGGTAAATCTTTATCATTCATCCCTTTAAGACCAAGCTTTAATGCCTCTAAATGTACTATATAAAATAGTGCAAAATAAGAAACAAAAGCAGGGATAAAAGCTGCAAAGATTACATCTGTATAAGCTAAACCTAAAAACTCAGCGATAATAAAAGCAGCAGCACCCATAACAGGAGGCATAAGCTGACCATTTGTAGAAGCAGCAACTTCTACTGCACCTGCTTGTTCTGGTCTAAATCCTGTTCTTTTCATAAGAGGAATTGTAAAAGTTCCTGTTGTAACAGTATTTGCAATTGAACTTCCACTCATAATTCCAGTAAAACCAGAAGCTACAACTGAAGCTTTTGCTGGACCACCTCTAAATTTTCCAAGTAGTGCAAATGCAAGATTAATAAAATACTCTCCAGCTCCTGCTTTATCTAAAAGTGAACCAAATAGTACAAATAAAAATACAAATCCCGTTGATACACCAAGTGGAACTCCAAAAATTCCCTCTGTTGTTAAAAACATATGACCTGCTAGTTTATTTAAACTAGCACCTTTGTGAATAATAAGTTCAGGCATATAAGGCCCAAGCATATCGTAAGCAATAAAGACAATTGCAATAACAGATAAAGCAAGTCCTAGTGTTCTTCTTCCTGCTTCTAATAAGATTACAATTCCTATTAATGCAACAACAATATCAAGTTGTTTATAATCCCCAGGTCTTAATGCAATCTCTTCGAAAAAGTAAGCAATATATCCTGCACTACACATACCAATTAATGCAAAGGTGTATCCGAACCATCTTATTTTTTTAAGAAAATAAGGTTTTTTCATCATTGGATAAATCATAAATGCTAGTAATAATGCAAATGCTAAGTGAATAGACCTTGATATAGTTGAGTTTGTTGGCTCAATAACAATATAAAGTTGAAATAATGACCAAAATAAAGCGATTGTTGAAATTAACCAAAATTCATAATGTTTTCTTCCAAAAACCCTTTGTCCTTCTAGTTCATTTAAAACCTTTTGTGATTCATCTGCTTGCTCAATTTCAAGTTCTTTGAGGGTGTGTGGTTTTTCTTCATAAATACCCATATTTATCTGTCCTTAAAAATTTGTAAGATTTTATTAATTATCATTTATTAAAAATATAAACCATAACTAATAAAATATTATCCCAAAGGAAAACTCCTTTAGGATAGAGATTGGATTATTGTAATCCTGCTTCTTTGAAGTATTTTTTTGCACCTTCATGTAATGGAGCACTTAGTCCATCTAATAAAGATTCTTTTGTAATATTTGCGTATGCTGGGTGAAGTTTTTTGAAGTCATCAAAGTTTTCTAAAATAGCTTTAACTAAAGTATAAACTGCTTTGTCACTTACATCAGTTGATGTAACTAAAACTGCTTTTACACCAAATGTTGGAACAGCTTCATCTACACCTTTATATAATCCAGCAGGAACATCTGCTTGTGCAAAGTATGGATTTGCTTTAACAAAAGCATCAATTTTTTCACCATTAATTGGAGTAATTGCAATATCTACAGAGTTTGATGCGTCTTTAATATTTGCAGTAGGATGTCCTACCATATAGAAATATCCATCAATTTTATTGTCTCTTAATGCATCTGGAGCTTCACCAGCTTTTAAAACACCAGCAAAACCTAAATCAGCTTTACTCATTCCTAAAGCTTTGAACATAGAAAGTGCAGTTGCTTCATTTCCTGATCCTGGATTTCCAAGGTTAATTCTTTTACCTTTAATATCCGTAATATTTTTAATTCCTGCTTCTTTTCTTGTTACAAGAGTAAACAGTTCTGGATAAATAGCCATTACTGATCTAAGCTTTTTAACAGGCTTACCTTCAAATTTTTTAGTTCCATTAGCAGCTTGATATACTACATCTGATTGTGCGATACCAAAATCTAACTCACCGTTTTTAATTGTATTGATGTTATATACAGAACCACCAGTTGATTCAACAGAACATCTAATTTTTGTTTCTTTTTTATATTTATTAACTAGTCTACAAACCGCTCCACCTGTAGGATAATATGTTCCAGTAACACTTCCTGTACCAATTGTAATAAACTCTGCAGCAAATGCAGGAACACTTAGTGCTGAAATAACTGCTACACTAGCAATTTTCTTCCCCAAAGATGACATTTTATAATTCATCATAAAACTCCTTATTAAATAAATTTCAAAAAATTATATATTAATTGTATTAAAATTCTAATTAAATAGTATAAAAGTAGTCATTTAGCTATTATTAGGGGCATTTTAAAAAAATTGGCACTTTTAGAAATCTTTTGCTAAAAACAACTTGACATTTACTCACTCATATAGTATAATATTTTTAGCAGTTTAAGATTTTAAGTGCTAAATTTTTAAAAGGTGAATGATAAAATGGATAAAAAAGAGTTTTTATTACATTCAATTATTAAAGCTTACATTGAACATCTGGAGCCTATTGGTTCTAGTCAATTAAAATCAATGTATGATATTTCATATTCACCTGCAACAATTAGAGGATACTTTAAAAAGCTTGGAGATGAAGGTTTTCTTGCACAAGAACATGTAAGTTCAGGAAGAACACCTACAACTGAAGCTTTAAAAATGTATTGGAGAAATAAATTAAATTTTAGACTTGAATATGTTGATGAAAGAGCTATTGCATATTTATCAAATGATTTAGGGATGTCAGTATTTATTCAAGATCAAAAGTCTGATATTTTAAAAAACATTTTAAATGTTGAAAATAGATATATGATTTTAGAGTTTACATCCTTTGCAATTACAATTAAATATAGTGATGCTTTATATAGATTTTTAAGTGATATGGTTTCTCTTGAGTTAGTACATATTGTAAATATTGCTAAACAAGTTGGAGCAATGGAAATTTATGAGCAAGTTAGTCAATATCTTCAAAATAAAAATTTTCATATTTACAATACAAAAGAGTTTTTCTCTTTGGCACTAAAATACAACTTTGATGAAAAGAGCATTAACTCTTTTTTAAAAGGGGTTGTTTTAGACTCAATTGAAGAAGGTTTATATTTTGATGGTATTGTTCCTGAAGGGTATATCGGTATTTGTCATAAATGTAGAATAGACAATCAAGATATTAAGATGTTAGTGGTAGGGGAACTATCAAAAGATTATGAATATTTTTATAATAAAATTAGTATGGTTTAGGAGATTACTTTGAGTGAAAAACAAGAAGAAATAAATGAAGAAGTAGTACAAAATGAAGAGGTTCAAACTCAAGAAAATGTTGAAGAAACAACAGAATCTAATGAAGAGCCAAAGGAATTAAGTGCAGAAGAAAAAATTGCTGAACTTGAAGCAAAGTTAAAAGAAAGTGAAGATAAATATTTTAGAGTTCATGCCGATTTTGAAAATATTAAAAAAAGATTAGAAAAAGAGAAATATCAAGCAATTGATTATGCATCTGAAAAGTTTGCAAAAGATTTACTAGCACCAATTGATACTCTTGAAATGGCACTTGCTGCTGAAGAAGCAGCAAAAGATATGCCAGCAGAGGAGCTTTTAGCAAAACTAAAAGAGGGTGTTGAGTTAACTATTAAAAACTTCTACACTGCATTTGAAAAGCATGATATTACATTAGTTGAAACAGATGGGGAATTTGATCCAAATTTCCATGATGCTGTAATGCAAGTTGATAGCCCAGACCATGAAACTGGACAAATTGTTCAAAGGTTACAAAAAGGTTATAAGTTTAAGGATAGACTGCTTAGAGCAGCTATGGTTTCAATAGCAAATTAGAAAAAATGACCGCAAAGTCTTTAAACTATTTGATTTAAAAATAAAATTAATAATAAAAAAATGATAAGGATATAGTTATGAGTAAAGTATTAGGTATAGATTTAGGTACAACAAACTCTTGTATGGCAGTTTATGAAGGTGGTGAAGCAAAAGTTATCCCAAATAAAGAGGGTAAAAATACAACTCCTTCAATTGTAGCATTTACTGATAAAGGTGAAGTTTTAGTTGGTGATCCAGCAAAAAGACAAGCTATTACAAACCCAGAAAAAACAATTTATTCTGTAAAAAGAATTATGGGTTTAATGATGGATGAAGAGAATGCTAAAGAAGCACAATCAAAAGTTGGATATAAAATCGTTAATAGAAACGGTGCTGCAGCAGTTGAAATTGCTGATAAAGTTTATACTCCGCAAGAAATTTCTGCAAAAATCTTAGGAAAATTAAAAGCAGATGCTGAAGAGTATTTAGGTGCAACTGTTACTGATGCAGTTATTACAGTTCCAGCATACTTCAATGATGCTCAAAGAAAAGCAACACAAGAAGCAGGTACAATTGCAGGTTTAAATGTATTAAGAATTATCAATGAGCCAACTGCTGCTTCATTAGCATATGGTTTAGATAAAAAAGGTGAAGAAAAAGTTCTAGTATACGATTTAGGTGGTGGTACATTTGACGTTACTGTTCTTGAAATTGGTGATGGAACATTTGAAGTACTTTCAACTGATGGTAATGCATTCTTAGGTGGAGATGACTTCGATAACGCTATTATTGATTGGTTAGCAAAAGAGTTCCAAGATGAGAATGGATTTGACATTAAAAATGACAAAATGGCATTACAAAGATTAAAAGATGCAGCTGAAAACGCTAAAAAAGAGTTGTCTTCTGCTGAATCAACTGAAATCAACTTACCATTTATCTCAATGGGACAAGCTGGACCAGTTCACTTAGTTAAATCTTTAACTAGAGCAAAATTTGAGTCAATGACTGAAAACTTAATTACTGAAACTTTAGATCACATCAAAACTGCACTTAAAGATGCTGGATTAGATAAAGGTGAGATTCAAGAAGTGATTATGGTTGGTGGTTCTACAAGATTACCAAAAGCAAACTCTGTTGTAAAAGAGTTCTTTGGAAAAGATTTAAATAAAGGTGTAAATCCTGATGAAGTTGTTGCAAAAGGTGCAGCGGTTCAAGCAGGTGTATTAAGAGGAGATGTTAAAGACGTATTATTATTAGACGTTACTCCTTTATCATTAGGTATTGAAACTCTTGGTGGAGTTATGACTAAACTTATTGAAAAAGGTACAACTATTCCTGTTAAAAAATCTCAAGTATTCTCTACTGCTGAAGATAACCAACCAGCTGTATCAATTCATGTTGGTCAAGGGGAAAGAGAATTTGCTAAAGATAATAAATCTTTAGGTATGTTTGAACTTTCTGATATCCCAGCAGCACCAAGAGGTGTTCCTCAAATTGAAGTAACATTTGATATTGATGCAAATGGTGTTTTAAATGTATCTGCTAAAGATAAAGGAACTGGAAAAGAGAATAAAATTACTATCTCTGGTTCATCTGGATTATCTGATGAAGAGATTGAAAAAATGGTAAATGAAGCAGAAGCGAATAAAGAAGCTGATGCTAAGAAAAAAGAGTTAATTGATGTTAGAAATCAAGCTGATGCATTATTACACTCAACTAAAAAGACTTTAGAAGAAAATGAAAATGCAGTTTCTGAAGAAGAGAAAAAAGCTATTATTGATGCAGCTGCAGAATTAGAAGAGATTCTAAAAGATGAAAATGCAACAAAAGAGCAAATTGAAGAGAAAGTTAAATCATTAACTGAAAAATCTCACAAATTAGCTGAAGCAATGTATGCTAAAGAGCAACAAGGACAAGGTGGTGCTCAACCAAACCAAAAAGCTAAAAAAGATGACGACGATGTTATCGACGCTGAAGTAGAGTAATCTCTACTTCATGCAAACTATTATTTTTTTACTATTAACTTTTTTAATAGTAATCTTCTCAATTTTACTCTATTACAAAAATAAACACTCAAGAGTTGATAAATTAAACAACGGTGAATGCCCAACTTGTGGAGCAAAAACTAAAACTTTTTATGATGAAAATACTAAAACAACTTTTAAACAAGAAGTTATTAATGCAAGATTATTAAAAGGTGGAGGTTGTTCAGGTGTTAATGATATTGAATATACTTGCAAAGTATGTGGAATGAAAGAGGTTTATTCTCAATCTGGTAATTCAAACTGTGGAATTTAATAGTTTAAAGTATTAAATTCATAGATTTAACAACTATTAACTTTTAAATGTTAGAATTCCCCAAAATTAAAGGGAATTATAATGAAGAAACTTACAATCATAACAACAATATTTATTTTACTATTTACAGGTTGTTCACTAAAAGACTTTAAAAAATATGAAAAACTATCAATTTCTAAAGCAAATGTAAAAAAAATAAATATAGATGAGATAGATGGGTTTTATGAAGATGATTTAGATTTAGCATTAGAAGTATTTAAAAAAGATTGCCAAAGAGCAAAAAGATATGAACTTTTTAAAGATGTTTGTCAAAAAGTAAATGATTATACAAATCCTTCAAAGTTTTTTACAGAAAATTTTACAGCTTATGAATTATATAATTCAAATGGAACTGATACAGGGATAATAACAGGTTATTATGAGCCCCTTTTACATGGAAGCCTTACACAAAGTGAAACTTATAAATATCCAATTTACAAAACACCAGATGATATGTTGATGATTGATTTAAGTGATTCTTATCCAGAACTAAAAAAATATAGATTAAGAGGAAAACTTGTAAATGGTAAAGTTATCTCTTATGATGATAGGGAAGATTTAAATAAAAGAGATGATTTAGAAGCTATTTGTTATGTGAATGATGAGGTAGATTTATTCTTTTTACAAATACAAGGTTCTGGTAAAATACAATTAGACACTGGTGAAGTTATAAATGTGGGGTATGCTAATCAAAATGGGCATAAATATTTTGCTATTGGTAGAGCTTTATTAAAAGAGGGAGTTTTACAAGAATATGGTGCAAGTTTACAAGGTATAAAAGCTTATTTAAAAGATAATCCTCATAGAATTGATGAAATTTTAAATCAAAATAGAAGCTATATTTTCTTTTCTAAAAGAGAACAAGGTGCAACAGGGGCACTTGGTTCTGAGTTAGTTGGAGGAAGGAATTTAGCAGTTGATAAAAGATATATTCCCCTTGGAATGCCTGTATTTATAAATACAAAATCTTCTGTAACTAAAGAAAAGATAAATAGACTTATGGTTGCAGCTGATGTAGGGGGAGCAATTAAAGGTGAAATAAGAGCAGATTTCTTTTTTGGACATGGGGAGAATGCAGAGTTAGAAGCTGGTGGAATGAAAGAACAAGGAAAACTTACAATTTTAGTTCCAAATAATTAGCAAAGATATATTAAAATAATATAGTTTATTAAAAGGAAAATATTTGAACTATAAACTTTGGTTAGATTATGATTTTATAACAAAAGATACTGCAATAACTTTAGATAAAAGACTAAAAAATGTAGTTGATAGAATGGAAAACTTTTTTAAAAATGCTTTATTAAAACCTCTTGATGAAGAGTATATTGAGTTTTATTTAGCTGGTTCATGTCTAAAAAGAGATACATTTAGAGATTTAGATTTATTTTTTAAAACAAAAGATGAATTAGAAAATATCTTAAGTTATATTGATGAAAAACATTTTTTATATAAAAACAATTCACATACATTCAAATTTGAAAATGATATATTTCAATGTGTTTACAGAGAAAGGTTTTTAGGAAAAGATTTAAATTTTGTAGTTGACATTTTTGATTTTTCATCTACTAAAATTGGCTTTAGATGTAGATTTAATACAAAAACAAATAAAGTAGAGATTGTTCAATCAGATATTCGTGAAGTTTTCATAAACTATTTAAAAACTAGAAAAAATAGTATCTCTAGGATAAATCAAAATCCATTTGTATCTCTCCAAAGGGCAGTGAGATTTAGTAAAAGTGGAGATGATGTTCCTTTTAGTACTTATTTAGATATTATTTTTGAAATAACTAAAATTGATCCAGATGTAAATTATGATTTATATTTCCAAAGACTTCAAGGTGATGATGAAAATTTTGAAGAGATAAAAAAAGCTATAGAGATTTTTTTAGATAAAAAAAGAGAGTTAAAAGAAAGTGTTTAGGAGATAAAATCCCAAACACTTTAGTCACAGCAACCTTTGCCACAGCATACAAATTCATTTCCATTGTTAGGTGCAAAGGAGATTATAAAATCCCCATCTTTTTCATGCACCAAAAAATCGTGTTTTCTACAAAACTCTTGATTCATTTTATCTTTCATTCTTAAAGCTTTAATCAAAGCCTTATCTTTTGAGTCAAATACTAAATTGTTTTGTAAATCACTTTTTTTAAAGCAACTACACTCTTTTTCAACAATGACTTGATTCATTAACTACAGTGACCACCACCACAACATCCAGAAACTTTTTGTTGTGCGAAGTTAATTACAAAATTGTTTTGGAATTCAACTAAATCAAATTCATGTTTTCCACAGAACTCGTCATTCATTTGATTTTTCATAGCAATTGCTTTACTTAAAGCATCATCTTTTGAAGTAAATTCCATATTATTTTCTAAATCACTTCTTCTGAAACATCCACATTCTTTTTCAACAATAATTTTGTGCATTTTTTTCCTTATTATCTTTAATTTTTTGAAATATTACTAAAAAATATTTAAATAAATCTTTTAAAAAATTGTTATTAAATAGAATTTAAAATTGAAGAAATATTTAGATAAAATACAAACCAATTAGAAACTATGTAAGGAAAATAATGCATATTACAAATATAATTTCACAATATTTTGGAAAATTTGCAAAGACCAAGTTCCCATCTTTTATTCAAAAGATTATAAACAATGGTTATGTTAAATTTTTAGGTTTAAATATGAGTGAATTTAGAAACCCTAAATTTTATAAATCATTAAATGATTTATTTACAAGAGAGCTTGCTATTGCTAGGGAGATTAATAAAGATGAAAATGTTTTTATCTCACCAACGGATAGTTTTATCACTCAATGTGGAACTTTAGAAAAAGATTTATTACTTCAAATAAAAGGGATGGAATATTCTGTAGAGGATATGTTAACTTACCATTGTGCTGAGAATTTTAAAAAATTAAATAATGGTTCATATATGAATTTTTATCTTTCACCAAAAGATTATCACAGATATCATGCTCCAATTGATTTTGAAATAAAAAGATTAATTCATATTCCAGGGAAATTATATCCTGTAAATTTAAAGTATTTAAACAAACAAATTGATTTATTTGTTGAAAATGAAAGGGTGATTTTAGAGTGTATTAATGACAATAAACTTTTTTATATGGTTTTTGTTGGGGCTTTAAATGTTGGACAAATGGTATTTACTTTTGAACCAAAGGTTGAAACAAATACAGATATAAGAGATATCCAAATTTATGAGTATGAAGAAAAAAGTGTTAAAAAAGGTGATTGTTTAGGTTACTTTAAAATGGGTTCAACTGTAGTTATGGTTTGGGAAGAAAATAGTGTAGAAATTAATAATCTTCTTAACCAAAGTGTTAAGTTTGGTGAAAAAATAGCCTCAAAAAAATAAGCTTATAACTTTAATAACAACTTTTTAAGAGAAAAACAGTTTCTTATTGTAGAATATATAAATAAAATCTGGTCCCTTTTAACTGGGACATTAAAAGGAAAATCTTATGACAACAGAATTAAAAAAATTACCATTAGCAGGAACTAAAAAAGGTATAATTTCTATTTCAAATGTATCTGAACCATATGGAAAAGGAACTCCTGATATTGTAAGTATTGGTATTTCATTAAATGGAAAAGATATCGAATGGAAATCTCATATTCCATATGAAAATTTAGATGATGTAATTGCAGTACTACAAGAAGCAAGTGCAGCTAAAAAAGCAGAAGAGGAGTAATTCTCTTTAGCTTTTAAACACGTTCCACTTCTTTCCCCTCTTCAAGCCACAATGCCATTCCCCCAGACAAATGACAAACATTAGTATATCCATGGTTTTGAATTAAATAATTGCCAATTGTTCTTGTTCTATTAGCATGGGCACAAATTAATACAAATTGTTGCTCTTTTGATGTTACAAGTTTTTCAAACTCTTTTAACCATGTTGGAACATCTACATTTCCAAACATATCAAAAAAAGTCATAAGATGTGAATTTTTTACAATTCCTGTATAAGCCCACTCTTCATCTCGCCTTACATCTATCATAACAATATTTTTTTCAATAAGTTTTTCTACTTCACTTGGCGATAAATCTATTAAATAATTCATTTAACTCCCTTTATTTGGTAATTTTACCATTTTAATCTTAGGAATTTTATAATTATAAATTATAATTCTTTTTTGATATAAACTTATAAAAAGTAATTTATAAACAATTTCTTCACAAAACTTCACTATAATAGTTAAAATTAAAAAAGGAATATAATGAAAAAAGTGTTTTTTGCTTTTCTTTTTACTATTTCAACATTATTTGGATTTGAACATTTAGATACAACTAATTTTGATAAAAAAATAGAAAAAGGTAACGTAATCGTAGATTTTTATGCAACTTGGTGTCCCCCTTGTAAAATATTAGCTCAAAGCTTAGAAGATTTTGATAAGGTTAAACCTATGGATATTACAATATATAAAGTTGATATCGATAAATATATGGATTTAGCAAAAAAGTATGGTATTACAGCTCTTCCAACAATAGTTTTTTTCAAGGATGGAAAACCAATATCGAGGGAAGTTGGAATTAAAGATGTACCACAATTAACAAATAGCTCAAAAATGCATTTTAATTAAGGCTTAAAAATGATAAAAAAACTACTTATACTTATTTTCTTTTCAATTTATGCTTTCGCAAACCAAGATTTTTTAGAACCAGAAGAAGCATTTAAAACAAGTTTTGAAAAAAAAGATGAAAATGTAATTTTCAGTATTAAACTTGGTAAAGATATCTATTTATATGATGATAAATTAAAGTTTTTAATAACAAAACCACAAAAAGTGGATATAAGAAATGATTTAGATATACCAGAATCAAAAGAGTATGAGATTTGGCAGATTCATAATCATGATATGGATATTAAAATCCCTTATGCTTTATTAAAAGAAAAAACAAATAATGCTTCGAATATTGAAATAACAGTAGAATTTCAAGGGTGTTCAAAAGCAGGGCTTTGTTATGCTCCAATGAGCACTAGTGAAAATATTGATTTTTCAAATGCATCTAGTGCTAATGAAATTAAAGAAGAAGTACAAGCTCAAACTAATCAAGTGCAAGAAGAGACATTAAATGAAACAGATGCAATTGCAAATACATTAAAAAGTGGGAATATTTTAATTGTACTTGCAACATTTTTTGGGTTTGGATTATTGTTATCTTTAACTCCATGTGTTTTTCCAATGATTCCTATTCTTTCTTCTATTATTGTAAAAGCAGGGGATAGTGGTACTTTAACAGCTTCTAAAGGGTTTTTCTTATCTTTAGTTTATGTTTTGTCTATGGCTGCAGCATATACAATAGCAGGGGTTTTAGCTGGAGTTTTTGGTGCTAATTTACAAGTTGCACTTCAAAATCCATATGTTTTAGTTGCCTTTTCAGCTATTTTTGTGGCACTTGCTTTTTCAATGTTTGGATTTTTTAAATTAGAACTTCCTCAAAGTATTCAAAATAAGATAAATAAAACAACAGATGGAAAAGAAAAACAAGGTGTATTAGGAATCGCAATTATGGGATTTTTATCTGCACTTATTGTTGGTCCTTGTGTTGCTCCACCATTAGCTGGAGCTTTAGTTTATATTGGACAAACTGGTGATGCCTTTTTAGGTGGAGCTGCCTTATTTGTAATGAGTATGGGTATGGGTATTCCATTACTTCTAATTGGACTTGGAGCTGGTAAATATATGCCAAAACCAGGTGGTTGGATGGAAAATGTAACTAAAATTTTTGGTATTGTAATGCTTGGTGTTGCAGTTTGGATGTTAGATAGAGTGTTAGATGCAACTATTGTTATGTTTATGTGGGCATTATTATTAATTGGAGCGGCACTATATTTAAAAGTGTTTGAACATATTATTGCAAAACTAATTACAACAGTTATTATGATTTATGGTGTTTTAATATTTGTAGGGGCAGTAAGTGGAGCTACAAATCCTTTAAACCCATTGGATAAATTCACAAGTGGTGTAGCTATTTCTCAAAATGTTGAGGAATTATCTTGGAGTAAAGTTAAAACAAATGAGCAAATCAACTTAGCTGTAAAGGCTTCATCTAAACCAGTGATGTTAGATTTTTATGCTGATTGGTGTATCTCTTGTAAAGAGCTTGAAGCTATTACTTTTAAAGACCCAAGGGTTATTGCTAAATTAAAAGAGTTTACACTTTTAAAAGCTGATGTAACAGAAAATAATGAAGATGATAAAGCTATGCAAAAAAGGTTTGGAGTTGTTGGACCTCCTGGTTTAATTTTTTGGAATAAAGAAGGAAAAGAGATAAAAGCTGCTCAAATAGCAGGATATAAAAACCCTGAAGAGTTTTTAAAACTACTTGATACTCACTTTTAATTACTTATCATAATTTAGATATACTTCCTAAAATATAATTTTTAGGAAGTGTTTATGGACCTTTTTGTTGCAACATTTTTAAAAATGTTCTTTATCATGACACCATTTTTTGTATTATCTGTATTTTTGACAGTAACAAATGAAGCTACTGTAAAAGAGAAAAAAACATTAGCGATAAAAGTTACTACTTCAGTTATAGTTCTAAGTCTTGTATTACTTTTTTTTGGAACACATATTTTTACTGTCTTTGGAATAACTTTAGATGCTTTTAGAATTGGTGCAGGGGCTTTATTGTTTTTATCAGCTGTTGATTTGATTAGAGGAAGTAAAGATGGGCAAAAGGTTGATGGTGCAAATTTACACGATTTAGCAGTTGTCCCTTTAGCAATACCAATTACAATTGGACCTGGAACAATTGGTGTACTTTTAGTTATGGGTGCAGGTTTTGAATCAAAATCATCTTTGTTTTTAGGAAGTTTTGCTTTAGTATGTGCTGTTTTATTAGTTGGAATAATGTTATATTTTTCTCATATTATTAAAAAAGTTATTGGAAAGCAAGGACTATTGATAATATCTAAAATAACAGGTCTTTTTTTGGCAGCTTTATCTGCTCAAATTATATTTACTGGAATAAAAAACTTTTTAAACTTGGCATAAAATGATTGATTTCTCTTGCGATTTAAATTTTTTAAAACCAAACACTAATATCGATTATAGTTTAATTTCAAGTGCAGATTATAGTAATTTATTAAATCTTTTAGAGAAAAGATATCATATTAGTAAAAATCAAATTGAATTGTATAATGGTTTTAGTTCAGCAATATATTCTTTATTGAAATTTTTAGATTTAAAATATTGTTTTATTTATAGTCCATGTTCTTTAGCTTTTAAAAAAGCCGCAACTAATTTATCTTATGAAGTTAGACTTATCAATAGATTTGAAAATCTATTTTTACCAATAAAACAAGATAGTTTGGTAGTTTTTGCTAATCCTTCATATTTAGATGGAACATATTATGATTTGGAAAATCTTTTTAAATATTGGAAAGAAAAAAATGCAACAGTTTTAATAGATGAAACTATGTTAGATTTTTGTGGAGAAGATGCTGCTATAAAATATCTTGAAGAGTATGAAAAGTTATATATTATAAAAAATCTTTCAATCTACTACTCAAATGAAAATCTTAATATCTCTACACTTTTTTCAATAAGAAGAAATATTGAATCAATTAGAAAATATGAACCAGAAAATAAACTATCTGCATATGATATGAAGTACTTAGAGGAGTCTTTAAAAGATTGGGATTTTAAAGTTATCTCAAATAGTGTAAATATAAAAAATAGAATTGAATTAGAAAAGATATTTCATTCTTGTAAATATGTAGATTTTTTGTTTCATAGTAGTAGTAATTCTCTTTTAATTAAGCTTAAAAAAATAAACTCAAAAGAGTTTAGATTAAAACTTCAAGAAAAAAACATTATTGTTCCAAACTGTTTAAAATATGATTTTATAGATGAGAGTTTTGTGAACATATATGTTGATTCTAAACAGAGTATTGCAAGGTTAAAAGAGATTTTATATGCTATTTAAAAACAGATTTTTGTATTATCTTTCTATTATAATATCTGTTGTTTCTGTTTTATTTATAATTGCAATGATTTATAAATCCTTTTTTATTGTTAAACATCAATTTATAGATATTGATGGAGCAACCTATGTAAATCAAGTAAGAACAGATGATTTTACAAGAAGACTTGCAAATGAGTTAACAAAAGAGTGTAAAGGAAACCATGGGTGTGAAGTCCAATCAATGTTAAACTTTGTAACAAATATTCCTTATAAAGTTAATAAAAGTGTTGCAAGAAGTTCACAAAAGGTAGTTGAACAAAACTTTGGGGACTGTGATGATAAGTCAAACCTATTGATTTCAATGTTAAAAGTAAAAGGGTATGAAGCATATTTTGTCCTTGTTCCAAAACATATATTTGTGATAGTTAACTTAAAAGATAAGATTCCACATATAAAAGCTTTATATGTAAATGGTAAACCATATTATATTTTAGAAAGTACTGCAAAGGGTTCACCTATTGGGTTTAGATTAAAATATAGTTTTGATGATATTAAGGCTATTGTTGACCCTTTTAAAAATAAGAAATTAGTTATTGAAAAGTTGGAATATAAATAAAAGAACAATTTGTAAGCATCTTCTTCGTTGCTAAATATTTTTCTTTCAATCACTTACTTTATGTAAGCTCAATCAAGAAAAATTTTTAGTGCCTTGAATCTACATACAACTAGTCCTTTTATTTTAATATAGTAAAATATTATATACAAACTAAAAAGAAGTAAAATGGCAAATCAAAAAGAGTTAAAAGATTATTTACTTGGTACACGAGATGATAAAGGTTATCTTAGAAAAGATGATAACAACAATAAAGTAATTATGTTATCAGGGAAATGGGGAAGTGGGAAAACTCATTTTTGGCAGAATGTAATTGAAGAAGAGTTAAAAAAAGATTTAAAAGACAAATCTTATTCTTATGTTAGTTTATATGGGAAAAGTACTATTGAAGAGATTGAAAATGATATTTTTAGCCAAGTATTTTTTCATTCTATTGGTGGCGAAAATTTAGTTACTAAAACAACTTCAACTTTTACTAAATATACTAAAAGATATGGAAAGCTAGCATCATCTTTTTTTGACTTATCAGAACTAGTAACTGCATTGGAAGAAGAGTCAAAAGACAATGAAAAAAGAATTGCTTTAGAGAGATTAAATAATGGTGGAATTATTTGCTTTGATGATTTTGAAAGAAAATCAAAAGAAATAGATTTAAATGACCTTTTTGGGTTTATAACTCAACTTTCTTTAAATTTTAAATGCAAGATTGTAATTATTTTAAATGATGATGTATTTAAAGGTAAAGAAAAAGAAATTTTTTCAAGTGTTAAAGAAAAAACTGTATCAAAATATTTATATTATAAACCATCAATAGAAGAACTATTTGGATTAATTTATAATAGTAATAAGAAATATAAAAAACTAGATAAAGATTTTGTTTTAAAAACTATCGAAGAAACAGAAGAACTAAATGCAAGAATTTATATTCAGGTTTTAGATAATCTTCTCGAATGGATAGAAAAAGTTGACGATGATCAAACAGAAGTTGAAGTATTACGATGTTTGATCTTAGTAAATATTAATTTTATAATTTATCACACAATGGCAGAAAAAAAAGATAGATACTATATTGTAAAAGGATTTTATAATCTAGGGTTTGATTATAATTCCAATAGGTTAGTAGGAATGTCTGGATATAAAGAGTTTAATAATTTTGATGAATATATTAACTATGTAATTGAGAATCTAGTAAATCGTGAGAAATCTCAATCTGAATTTAGAAAAAAATATCAAGAACTTATTGAAGAAAATATTACTATTTTTAAAAGTGAGTTTTTTATTAATAAATGGGATATTGCTGAAGGAATAGAACTTGATATATTTAATAAAATCAATAACTTCATAGAAACAGGAATTTTAATTAAGGAAAGTAATTAAAAGATGATAGCAGTAATACAAAGAGTAAGTTCTTCTAGTGTAAAAGTAGATGATAAAATTGTTGGAGAGATAAATAAAGGATTAAATATTCTTCTTGGAGTTAAAAAAGGCGATACAAGTGAAGATATAAAAAAGCTAGTAAACAAAATAGTAAATCTAAGAATCTTCCAAGATGAAAATGACAAGATGAATTTATCACTTCTTGATGTGGATGGGGAAGCTTTGATTATCTCTCAATTTACCCTATCTGGAAATATAAAAAAAGGAAGACGTCCTAGCTTTGATAGTAGCGAAACTCCTGATGTAGCAAATAAACTTTATGAAGAGTTTGTAGAAGAGTTTAAAAAAGCTGGGATTAATACCCAAACTGGAGTTTTTGGTGCATATATGGATGTATCTATTCAAAATGATGGACCTGTAAGTTTTATAATTGATTCAAAGGAATTAAATTAAATGAAAAATATTATTGTAACGGGTGCTTCTAATGGTATTGGAAAAGCTATTGCCAAGAGTTTACGAAAAAAATACAATATTATAAATATAGACAAAGAAGAGAAAGATTTAAAAGATGTAGATTTTTATAAATGTGATTTATCTTCTAAAGATGAATTACTAAAAACTATAGAAAAGATTAAATCAAAATATAATTCTATTTTTGCCCTTATAAATAATGCTGGATTTGGTTTATTTAAGCCACTTCAGGAGCAAACTTATGAAGAGTGGGATAGTGTTTTAAATACAAATTTAAGAGCACCATATATTTTATCTAAAGAGTTTTCTATTTATTTAGAGCAATCAAAAGGACATATTATAAATATCTCTTCAACTAGAGCAATTATGAGTGAAAAAGGAACTGAGAGTTATAGTGCTTCAAAAGGTGGACTCTCTTCTTTAACTCATGCTTTAGCTTTAAGTTTATCCCCTGAGGTTAAAGTAAATTCTATTAGTCCTGGTTGGATTAATATAGACGAAAACTATAAGCCAACAAAAGAGGATAAAGAACAACACCTAAGTAATAGGGTAGGAAAAGCTTCAGATATTGTTGATACTGTAAAGTTTTTATTAAAAAATAAAGGTTTTATTACTGGAACAAATATAGTTGTTGATGGTGGTATGACTAAAAAAATGATTTATGTTTAGGAAAATTAAAAAATGAAATATATTGAATGGTTTGAAAATCATGGTAAAAGACATGCCAAGGTTATGGAAAAATTAAAAGATAAAAGTGATGATGAGGTAATAGAGTATTTTAGATTTGATAATATGGTAAAAAATGAACCAGGTTTTTGTCCACTTTACAAAGACAATAAAAAGTGCCATGATTATGAAGAGTTAAATTGCTATTTGTGCGCTTGTCCAAATTTTAGATTTGATGATGAGGGAGTAGAAAAGCAAGATGATAAAACTGTTTATTCTATCTGTTCTATTGACTCTAAAGATGGTTCTCAATATATAGGGGATGATTATATCCATCAAAACTGTTCAGGCTGTATAGTTCCCCATAGAGAGAAATATATTAAAAAACATTTCTCTAGGGACTGGTTTGAGATTATGAAAGATGTTGTAATAAAAAAATAGATTAAGAGATTAAAATAGAAAAGGTGTTTTTCCCTTTAGTATGGTTATAAACCAATTTATAACCATGCAAGTTTGCAATGGTTTTTACAATATATAATCCTAATCCAAAACCATCGCTTCTTTTCTCTTCTTGTGAAAATGGTTCTGTATAATATTCCAGTTCATATTTTAAAGGTTCTCCATCACTAATGATATCAACTCTTTGTTTGTTTGCTTTTATTATTGCATGCTTATTTGGTGAAAACTTAATGGCATTGTCTATTAAGTTTTTAAGGGCTACAGAAAACATTGCTGTGTCTGCATTTAGATTAAAATCATTTACCTTTGCACTAATTTTATCTGGACTTAACATAGCAATCTCAACGGTTCTTTTATAGATTTTAAAAAATGAAGTAAGTTCTTTATAAACAAAGGTATTATTAGAGGTAAGTTTTTCAACCATAGCAAGCTCTTTAATGATATCATCCATTCTTTTAAAAGCTTTTTGTAAAGTTAATCGTGTTTTATCATCTTCTAAAGTTTCAGCTATAAACATAGCCTTAGTAATTGGTGTTTTAAGTTCATGCATCATATTACGCATGAAAAGATCTTTTGATTTTGTTTGATTATTTATATGAGTTATTGCATCCCCAAAGGTTTTAGCAATTGTTCCAATCTCATCACTACTATTTGATTTGATTTTTACATTAAAGTCACCATTTGAAAACTTCTTAATCTCTTTATTTAAATCCCTAAGTGGTTTTAATTTTCTTTTTAAAATATAGTATAAAGAGAGTAATACTGCAAGGGAGAATGTTGCAGCAGATATTATGATTATAAGATTATATGAATAGTTTTGAGAATCTTGAATCATCAAATTGTAACCATCTTTTTGAACATAAATATATAAATCATCTTCAAGATTAAAAATTCTATACATTCCTAAATTATTTGTTCTAAGCAAAGTAGGTTTAGCATGATTTATAATTTTAAAATTTAAATCTTCATCTTGAATTCTTTTCATTTTAAATTGGTCCAAAATGATTTTGATACTGCTATTTGTAGGGTTTGTTTGTAAAGATTTTAATAGGCTTTCTGCAACAAGTTCATATTTCTTTTGCATATTTATATTATATCTTTGCTGGTCAAGCTTGATAAAAATTGCAAAAGTAAGAGAAATTGCAATTAATGCTAAAACAAATATGGTATTGATAAAGGCAGAAATAGAGATATTACGAATCATGATATTAGTTGATAACCAATTCCTCTAACTGACTTTATATATGTTCTACTATCATCGATTTTAGATATTTTACTTCTAATTCTTGAGACCATAACATCAATGTTTTTCAAACTACTATCATCTTCAATATGATCACTTGAATAAATAAAGTCTTCCCTTGCTACAACTGCACCATTTCTTTGAATCATTAATTTTAAAATATCAAACTCTGCTAGAGTTAAAGATAAAACTTCACCTTTAAATAAAATTTGAATATCATCTTCTCTTAATTCAAAATCAGTTTTTTTGATATTTTCTTCCTCTTTTACAACGGAAGAAATTCTTTTTAAAATAGCTTTAATTCTTGCTTGTAATTCCCTTGGATTGTATGGTTTTGGAAGATAATCATCAGCTCCTCTTTCTAGACCCATAACTTTATCAAGAATATCATCTCTAGCACTAGAGATAATAATTGGAATTTGAGATTTTTCTCTAATCTTTGGAATAAGTTCTAATCCATCAATCTCCGGAAGCGTTAAATCTAAAATAAGTAGTTTATAGTCTTTTAAACTTAACATTGATAGCCCATTGTAAGGGCTATCAGTATTTGTTACTTCAATATCATATGAAGCTAAGTAGTCAGTGATGATTTGAGCTAACTCTAAATCATCTTCTATCATAAGTACCTGAACTATTGTAAATCCTTTATTTAATTGCTAATAGTATTGTTTGACCATATCTATTAACATAAACTCTTTTATCTTGTTTATTATACTTTCTTACAGCTTGTTGTATGTCCCCAAAGCTTTTAACTTCGATTTCTTCAATTTGGATAATAACATCACCTGGTTGAAAACCAACTTTTTCTGCTTTTGAACCTGGTTCTACCCCTACAATTAAAACACCTTCAGCATTTGAGCTTAATCTAAATCTTTTTATCATATCAGCATTTATTTCTGATAATTGAAGACCACCTAAAAATTTACCATTGTTAGCTTCAGAAGTTATAAGACCAGCTCTATTTCCAAGAGTAATCTCTTTTGTAATATTTTTCTTATCTCTTTCAATTTCAACTTTAATAGTTTCATCAGGTTTAAATGAAGCGATAACATTTTGTAAATCTTTTCTATTTCTAATCTCTCTATTGTTAATAGATGTAATTAAATCACCTCTTTTTAATCCAGCTTTAGCAGCAGGAGTATCACTTGCTACATCTAAAACTAAAGCACCACTATTACTTTTATATAGTTTCATTAGATTTGGTTTTAAATCATCAATAACAACCCCAAGGTATCCTCTTGTTACTTTACCATCAGAGATTAATTTTTTAACAACATTTTTTACCATATCAACTGGAATTGCAAATCCAATACCATTATTTCCACCTGATCTAGAAATGATTGCACTGTTAATACCAATTAAAGCACCTCTACTATCAACTAAGGCACCACCAGAATTACCAGGGTTAATAGATGCATCTGTTTGGATAAAATTCTCATATCTATTAATACCTACATTGTCTTTGTTTAAAGCAGAAATAATACCTTGTGTTACAGTACTTCCAATACCAAATGGATTTCCAAGGGCAAATATTAAATCACCAACTTTTAGTGTCTCAGAATATCCTAGTTTAATTGCAGTGAAGTTATCCCCTTCAATTTTAATAACTGCTAAATCAGAATCGGCATCTTTACCTATAACTCTAGCATTATACTCTTTTGGGTCTTCACCAATTGTAATTGTAATCTCATCAGCATTTTCAATAACATGGTTATTTGTAACTATGTATCCATCTCTTGAGATAATTACACCAGAACCAAGTGATCTTTGAATTCTATTTTGTTGAAATTGTTCATTAAATTGATCCCCAAAGAATCTTCTTAAAAATGGGTCATTAAACATTTGAAATGGAATATTTCCTGCATTTGAAGAAACTTTTCTTTTAGCTGCAATATTTACAACTGAATGCATTGCATCTTTTACACTTTCATTGAAAGATAAAATTTGGTGGGAATTACTTGGAGTTACCCTTTGTGGATTTTTTTCTGCCATTTGAAAATCTATACTTGATGCAAATAAACTTGTTGCAAAGATAGTGGCAAATAAAATAGCTTTTTTACTCATTATTTTTAGTCCTTTCTAATAGTCTCAAAAAAAGAGACTTTAATATTCTATAAAAAGAATTATAATATCTAAATGTAAACTATTTTTGAATAAAGTGTAAACAAATGCTTAATACAAAGTGGAGTTTTTGTGGAGTTTGTAGTTAAAAGTTAAGAGTAAAGTTTTTAAACTTTACTCTTTTCTTATATTTTATTTTAAAGGTCAGTTTTTAATACAGCACCATTACTTGCATTTGTAACTAAACTTCTATATTGTCCTAACCACGAAGAGTTAAGAGGTTTTTTAAGAGGTTTAAATTCTGCTTTTCTTTTTGCTATTTCCTCATCTGTTAAATTTACAGAAAGAATATATTTGTCAACATCGATATGAATCTCATCACCATCTTTAAGTAAACCAATCATTCCACCCTCAGCTGCTTCTGGAGAAACGTGACCAATTGAAGCACCTCTAGTAGCTCCACTAAATCTTCCGTCTGTGATTAATGCACATTTATCACCAAGACCCATACCCATAATAAGTGAAGTAGGAGCTAGCATCTCTTGCATTCCAGGACCACCTTTAGGACCTTCATATCTAATAACAACAACGTCACCAGCTTTTACTTTTCCTCCAACAATTCCAGAAATAGCTTCTGGTTGTCCATCAAAACATACTGCCTTACCTGTGAATACTCTATCTCCAGTAATACCAGCAGTTTTAATAACAGCACCTTCTTGGGCAAGGTTTCCATAAAGAATTGCTAATCCACCAACTTGTGAATATGGATTATCAATAGTATGAATAATATTTGTATCTTTGATGTAGGCATCAGCAATTTTTTCATATAAAGTTTCACCAGTTATTGTAAGATTTTCAATTAAGATATCATCACCTCTTTTTGTCATCTCTTTCATAACTGCATTTACACCACCAGCTTTATTTATATCTTCCATATGTACTGTTGATAAAGATGGAGAGATTTTAGCAATATGTGAAACTTTTTTAGAAATAGAGTTAATATCTTCTAAGTTAAAATTAACATCTGCTTCTTTTGCAATAGCTAACATATGTAATACAGTGTTTGAGCTTCCACCCATTGCCATATCAACTGCAAAAGCATTTCTAACTGCATTTTCATTTAATATATTTTTTAATTTATATTTTTCTCTTGATGCTGCATCTTTTGCAATTTCACAAACTCTTCTAGCTGCTTTTCTATATAACTCTTCTCTCTCAGGCGTTAAAGCTAAGATTGTACCATTTCCAGGAAGTGCAATACCCATTGCTTCCATAAGTGTATTCATAGAGTTAGCTGTAAACATACCAGAGCATGATCCACCACTTGGACATGCATTACATTCAATATCTTTTAACTCTTCATCACTCATCTCCCCTGCTTCATGTTTACCAACAGCTTCAAAAGCAGTAGCTAAATCAATAGGCGTACCATCTTTAGTGTGTCCTTTTTGCATTGGACCACCACTTACAAATACAGTTGGCACATTTACTCTTAATGCGCCCATAATCATACCAGGAACAATTTTATCACAGTTTGGAATAGCAATCATTGCATCAAGTTTATGAGCGTTCATAACTGTTTCAATAGAGTTTGCAATAATCTCTCTACTTGGAAGTGAAAATAACATACCATCGTGACCCATTGCAATACCATCATCAACACCAATTGTATTGAACTCAAATGGTACACAACCATTTGCTTTAATCTCCTCTTTTATAATTGCTGATACTTTATCTAAGAAAAAGTGTCCAGGAATTAATTCAATAAAAGAGTTTGCAACTCCAATAAACGGTTTATCAAAATCTTCATCTTTTAAACCTGTTGCTCTTAATAAAGATCTATGTGGTGTTCTGTCAAAACCTTTTTTTACTTCATCACTTCTCAATATATATCCTTTCAATTGGTTCCCAATCCAAAGGGACCGTAATTTTAATCTCTTCTTTTTATCAGTAGAAATAAATTCCACTTAAAAGAAGCAAAACACTAAAGGGCTTTAAGAATAAAGCCTTATCTTATGGGCTTTTTTGTAGGGTGAATTATACATTTTTTGGTGTTTGTTTCTTATTAAAAAAAAATATTTTTGAAAAATTTTTAAATTTCTTTCAAAAACCCTTGACAAACAAAAAAAAATCTATTATAATTCCAGTCCAATTTGAGAAACAACACAATGTTTTTTAAATACAAACTACTGTTAAGTGCGAGTGTGGCGGAATAGGTAGACGCGTGGGACTTAAAATCCCATTCCGGTTTCGGAGTGTGAGTTCGATTCTCACCATTCGCACCACTTTTCAATTGATGCGAGAGCATCTTTTTTTTTGCGTAGAGAGTTGGCTGAGTTGGTCGAAAGCACCGGTTTTGAAAACCGGCGAGGTTCACGCCTCCGAGGGTTCGAATCCCTTGCTCTCTGCCATTTTTTTTAACAATCATTTTATCTTACTACTGTTAAAATGATTATGCGGAGGTATAGCAAAGTTGGTAATGCCCGGGATTGCAAATCCTGTATGCGTCGGTTCGAGTCCGGCTACCTCCTCCATTTATAATTTAAACAAACACAAATAGAACGTAGTAACTCATGCTAATTTTGTCAAATTTTTGACTGGGTTTTGTCATGTTAATATGTATTTATAATTTGAGTTTTTTGTTATAAGACATATTAAAAAAAGGAAAGACAATGGCAAACGGAACAGTAAAATGGTTCAACAGTGAAAAAGGTTTTGGATTTATTCAACAAGAAGATGGTGGGAAAGATGTATTCGTTCACTACAGACAAATCAATAACACAGGTTACGGAAGAGTTTCTTTAGATGAAGGTCAAAAAGTTACTTTCGAAGTAGAAGAGGGTCAAAAAGGTCTTCAAGCTGTTAACGTAACTGCTTTATAATATAAATTTTATATTTATAAATAAAAGGGAAGATGGGTTTTCTATCTTCCCTTTTTTTATTTTAATTCTATATTTTCATTTAATTATTTCACATCAAATGTATAAAAAATTTATTTTCCTATAAAATCTACAAAAACTTTATTATAATTATTATATACTCCTTATTAGGAATTTTATAAAGAGATAAGTATGAAAATCACAAATGATGAAAAAAATATTTTAAATATAATTAAATTTTCTCCAATAATTCTTGTTATTCTTGTATCTCTTTTTGTATCAAATATATATTTGACAAAAATGGAAGAAGCATTTACTAAAGAAATAAAACTAACGAAACAAAAATATCTTATAGAAAATAAGCAAATTATAAAAAGTAAAATAGATAATATTTATAATCTAATTACATATGAAAAAGATAAATCTGAACAATTACTAAAAGCACAAATAAAAAATAGGGTGTATGAAGCCCATGCAATTGCAACAAATATATATGAAGAAACAAAAGACTATATAAATAAAGAAGAGTTACTTTCAATAATAAAAAAAGTATTAGGAAGTATAAAATATAACAATGGTCGAGGGTATTTTTTTATTGATGATGTAAATGGAATAGGTATTTTACAACCTTTAAATAAAAGTTTAGAAAATAAAAATAAGTTAGAGTTTAAAGATGCAAAGGGATATCAATTTGTTAAAACTATTGTTCAGACAATAAAAGACAAGAGTGAAAGATACGATACTTACTATTGGTTTAAACCTAATAACAATAAAGATACTTACAAAAAAATTAGTTTTTATAAATATTTTGAACCACTAAATGTTGCAATAGGAACCGGTGAATATATTGATGATTTTGAAAATGATTTAAAAATAGAGTTATTGTTAAAAATTAAAAAGATAAAAGCAGAAAATAACTCTTATATATTTATATTTGATGATAAAGGAACGGTTCTTTCTCACTACAAAGATTCTTTAGTTGGAACTAATAGATATAATATAAAAAACAATTTAGGTAAATATGTTATAAAAGATGTAATAAATTTTGCTAAAGAAAATAAGAAAGGTTTTATGAGATATATCACTGAGGTAAATCCTGAAAATCTTGAAAAACAGGATAAAATTTCATATATTAGATTTGTCGATAATTGGAATTGGGTTATTGGTACGGGATTTTTTTTAGAAAAATTTAATAAAGAGATTGAACAAAAAACAAAAAATTTATTAAGCTCAAAAGAGAAATCTATTAGGGAAATAATTTTACTTTCTATTTTTATAACGGCTGTATTTATTCTATTATCTTTTTATATATCTCGTAAAATATCTCAAAAATTTATAATATACAGAAGTAAAATTGAAGATGAAAATAATAAAGCTATAGAAAAGGAAAGGTTGTTGATACAACAATCTAAAATGGCAGCAATGGGAGAGATGATAGGAAATATTGCCCATCAATGGAGACAACCTTTATCAGCAATTTCAGCTACTGCTACAGGATTAAAGATTCAAAAAGAATTGGATTGTTTATCTCCTGATGAGATTGATTCCTCTTTAACTGCTATAAATAATTCAGTACAATATCTTTCTAAAACAATTGATGATTTTAGAGGTTTTCTTAATCCTAATAATAAAGATCGAAAAAATTTTATGATTTCAGATTCTGTAGACAAAGCTTTAAACTTAGTAAGTTCTCAATTTGCTGCAAAAGAGATAGAAGTTATAAAAGATATTGAAGAGTATGAACTATTCTCCATAGAAAATGAACTTGTACAAGTTCTTATAAATATATTCAATAATTCAAAAGATATTTTAATTTCAAAAGAGAATCAAAAAAGATTGATTTTTATTAAAACTTATAAAAAAAATAATAGCTTTTATATAGAAATAAAAGATAATGGTGGTGGGATTAAAGATAGTATTATAGAAAGAATTTTTGAACCCTATTTTACTACAAAACATCAATCTCAGGGTACTGGTATTGGATTGTATATGAGTCAAGAAATTGTAAGAAATCATTTAAATGGGACTTTAATGGTGGAAAATGTTACTTATATATATAAAGATATTGAATACACCGGAGCAAAATTTACTATTGAAATAATAATAGTTTAGTTTAACTCTTAAAACTATTTAATTTAGCGAATTTTCTTGTAATCAAAATGTAAAACATTGAATATATAATATTTTTATATATAACAACAAGAAAAGAGTATGGAAAAAGAATTAGAAAAATTTGAAAAATTAATATTTAAATATAGGAATAAAATAATTAATCAAAAAGGTTTGCCTTTTAATGAATACCTTTATTTACTCCATTCTGAGGTTCCTTATCTTTTTCAAAATAAATCGATATCTCTTTCAAATGAAGAAAAACAAATCTTTCTAAATTTCTTAAAATATTATAAAAAAGCTTTAAGTAGTTAAAATAATCTTTTTTTTTATGTTATTTTGTTATAATTATTTTTATTATAACAAGGTTGTGAAGGTTTATTAATGATTATATTAAATATTGAACTTGGTCGGGAGTTAGAAAAGAAATTCTATGAAAGAGCAAATGAAAAAAAACTATCTTATTTGGAGTATGTCCAAAAGTTGATAATTGAAGATTTAGAAACTTATGAAAATATTTTGGAAGAAAGAAAAAAAAATAAGCAGAGCAGAAAACCTGCTCCTTTTAGTAGAGTTTAATTTAAAAAAGTTGATTTATATTCATCTTCTTTAAAACCAATAGTAAATCTCTCTTCACCATTTAATCCATGTTCTATAATTGGTCGTTTTAAGATGCTATTATCTTTTACAATTATATTTAATGCCTTTTTTTCGGTCGGTTTTTCAGTTTTTAGGTTTAAATCTCTATAAACCTTACTTCTTGGATTTAACATTGAAGTTGCAGAGGTAAAAGTTTGCCATTTTGCTAATTTTTCTTTATTGACTGGTTTTTTATTTAAGTCTATAAAATCATAAGAGATATTATTTTCATCAAAGAAAGCTTTAGCTTTTTTAACACTTTGGCAACTATTAATTCCGTACATTTTCATATTCAATCCTTTTATTCAATTGTAATTTTATATTTTAAATCAAGTTGAGTGCTAAAATATTTAGCAAAACCTAAAAAGCCCTTTGGATAGTATAATCAACTTCCATTATTTAATTATTAAGATTGTAGTATTTTTAAAGGTAAATCTTTTTGTTAATTTGTATCTTTTTTATCCCTTTCCCTCAAATTTATAAAAAACATCATTGAAGCTTATCCATTTATGTTTATATTTTATTTTACTTAATTATAATAATACTACATATTTACATATTGATTACATTCTATACTTTTTTTGGAATTATTTTGTAATCAATATTGTGTATTATAGATTTATATTAACAAAAGGAATACTTATGGCATTAAAAGTAGCAATCAATGGAACAGGTAGAATTGGACTAATCGCAACAAAAATTGTATCTCAAAGAAGTGATATGGAGCTTGTAGCATTAAATACAACTTGTGATATGGATATGTTAGTTTATTTATTAAAGTATGATACAGTTCACATGGGAATCAGCGCAGAAAAAATTGATGATGAAAATATTTTAATTAATGGTGTAAAAGTTAGAGTGTTTTCTGATAGAGATCCAAAAAATGTTGATTTTGGTGGTTGTGGAGCTAAGGTTGTTATTGAGTGTACGGGAGCATTTTTGACAACTGAAAAATGTCAAGCATATTTAAAAAATGGTGTTGAAAAGGTTGTTATGTCTGCACCTGCTAAAGATGATACACCAACATACGTGTTAAATATCAACACTGATGAGTATAAAGGTGAGGCTGTTATTTCAAATGCTTCTTGTACAACAAACTGTTTAGCTCCAATTTGTAAAGTTTTAGATGATACATTTGGAATTGAAAATGGTTTAATGACTACAATTCACTCATATACTAATGACCAAAATATTTTAGATGGTAAACATGCTAAAGATACAAGAAGAGCTAGAGCTGCTGCTATGAATATGATTCCAACTACAACTGGAGCTGCAAAAGCAATTGCACTAGTTATGCCTAATTTAAAAGGTAAACTTAATGGTTATGCAATGAGAGTTCCAACTGCTGACGTTTCAGTAGTAGACTTAACAGTTAACTTATCAAAAGAAGTAACAAAAGAAGATGTAAATAAAGCAATGGAACTTGCAAGTCAATCTAATTTCGAAGGGTTAATTGAGATTGATAATGATAAAAGAGTTTCAAGTGACTTTATTGGAAGCTCGTACTCTTCAACATTTGTTCCAGATATGACATCTGTAATTGAAGGTAAAACTGTAAAAGTTTTAGCATGGTATGATAATGAATGGGGATATACAAGTAGATTAGTTGATATGACACTTTTTGTTGGTCAATACTAATATACATTTTGTAAAATAAATTTAACACTTAGGGTGAATTATGGCAATAGCAATAATGACATCAGGGGGAGACTGTGCAGGAATGAATCCTGCGATTAAACAGTTTGTCGACTATTGTTTTAACAGAAAAGTTCAACCTTACTTAATCTATGATGGATTAAAGGGCTTAATTGACGGTGACATAAGACCTGCGACATATGAAGATGTTGCAGGAATTATGCACGAAGGTGGTACTAAAATTAGGTCATCAAGATCAAAAAGATTTTTTGAATATAAATATAGAGAACAAGCTTACAAAAACTTACAAAAACATAATATTGATAAAATAGTAATTTTAGGAGGAGATGGTTCCTTTAGAGCATTAAACCAATTCCACAAAGATTTTGGAGTGAACTTTGTAGGGATTCCTGCAACCATTGATAATGATATTTTTGGAACAGAATATTGTTTAGGGGTTGATACAGCTTTAAATGTAATTAGACAAGCAACGGATGCAGTAAGAGATACTTCATCTTCTTTTAAAAGAGCCTGTGTAATAGAAACTATGGGAAGAGACTGTGGCTATCTAGCACTTGTATCTGCAATTGCTTGTGGTGCTGAGGTTTGTATAATTCCAGAACTAGATTATGATTTAAATATTATAGGTGAAAGATTAAAAAAAGAGATTGCAAATGGTAGAAAATATGTTGTTTGCGTAGTTGCAGAAGGGTGTCATGATAATAAATGTACTAGCACTCAACAGTTAGTAGATTGGTTACAAAATGATATAGGAATTGAAACAAGAGCAACAATTTTAGGTCATGTACAAAGGGGTGGAAATCCAACTGTATTCGATAGACTTTTAGCTTCACAATTTGCAACTTTTGCTGTAGATAGATTACTTTCTGGTGAAAAGGGAGGAAGTGTAATTGTTTACAACAAAAGTGAATTTGATTTTGTATCAATAGAGTATGTCAATTCGCAAAAGTATAAGATAAAAGAAGAATTATTAGACTTAGCAAGAAGACTAGTTAATTAGGTTTAAAATTTACAAAGGGGAGATAGGGATGAAAGCAATTGTTTTAGCAGGAGGATTTGGTACGAGAATTCAACCATTGACAAATTCGGTACCAAAGCCAATGCTTCCGATATTAAATAGACCGATGATGGAACATATCATCATAAAATTAAGAGATGAATTGGGTATTACAGAGATTGGTGTTTTACTTTATTTTAAACCAGATATCATTAAAGAACATTTTAAAGATGGAAAAGATTTAGGAGTAAATATTCAATATTTTTTACCTGATGATGATTATGGGACTGCTGGAGCAGTTGCTTTTGCTAGAGAATTTTTAGATGAAACCTTTATTATTGTTAGTGGAGATTTAGTAACTGATTTTGATTTTAAAAAGATAAAAAAATTCCATGAGAAAAAACAGTCACAATTAACTATTACTTTAACACCTGTAGAAAACCCACTTCAATTTGGAGTTGTAATTGCAAATGAAGAGGATAGGATTGAAAAATTCTTAGAAAAGCCAAGTTGGGGAGAGGTATTTAGTGATACTATTAACACTGGAATTTACATAATAGAACCACAAGTGTTAGATTTAATTCCATTTAAACAAAACTACGATTTTGCAAAAGATTTATTCCCAAAAATGATGAAAGAAGATATTCCTTTATGGGGTTGTCCACAAAAGGGGTATTGGAGAGATGTTGGAAATCCAGAAAGTTATAGAGATGTTTACAAAGATATTATGCTTGGAGATATCAAACTTCCATTTAAAGGGGAGGCAAGCTCTTTAGATAAAGGGACAATTTATTGTGAAGAGGGAATAACTTTAAACAAAAAAATTAGAGTTGAGGGAACTGTAGTTTTAGGTAAAAATGTATCTATTGATGAAGGGGTTACCCTTAAAAACTGTGTAATTGGAGATAATACAAAAGTTTCTAAACACTCAGAAGTAATTGATACAGTTTTATGGCATGATGTAAAACTAGGGGTAAAAGTAAAACTAAATAATTCTGTAATTTGTAATGGAAATATTATAAAAGATGAATCAAAAGCATCCCATGGTGTTATTATGGCAGAAAATTGCCTAGTTAATAAAAAAGTATCTTTTGAAAAAGATATTATTATGTGGCCTGATAAAGTAGTAGAAGCTTCTTCTGTAATAAGTTCAAATATCATTTGGGGAAATAAATACAAATCATCTATTTTTGAAGATGGTTCTGTAGTTGGTAGAACAAATATCGAATTATCTTGTCAAATGACAACAAAATTAGCAGAAGCTTTTGGTTCAATTCTTCCAAAGGGATGTAATATTTATATCTCAAGGGATTACCACCCCTCAACATTTATGTTAAAAAGAGCTTTTGTTGGTGGTATATTATCAACTGGAGTTAATATTGTAGACCCAAGAAATGTTCCATCAAATGTAATGAGACATGCTTTAAGTAGTAAAGAAGATATGGCAGCGGGTGTTCACTTCAGACAATCTGTTTTTGATCCAACTGAAACAGAAATAATCTTTTATACAAGTGAAGGTCTTCCTGTTGATAGCAAGGTTGCTCAATCTATTGAAAGAGTATTTTTTAGAGAAAACTTTAGAAGGGTTCCATATACAGATATTGGTACTGTTGTTGATGATTTTACTTTAAGTGATGAATATATTGAAGCGATTCAAAACTCTTTTGATAAATCATTATTCCAAGCTTCTGAAATCAAAGTAGCTGCTGATATTATGAATGGATCAACTTCAGATATTTATCCTAGAATTATAAATGAACTTGGTATTGAAAATATCATTTTAAATGCACACAAAAGTGAAAAAATTAAATCAGCTGATATTGAAAAAACACAAACTACTATGCAAAATATAGTTAGAGCTATGAATTTAGATTGTGGGTTTTTAATTTATCCAAATGGGCACAAGCTTCAAGTTGTAGATGGAACTGGAAGATTAATCTATGATTATAAGCTTTTAATTGCAGTATTACAATTATTAGATATGACGACAGATAGAAAACTAAAAGTTTTATTACCAGCATGGGCTCCTGATTTTGTTAGTTATGAAAATATTGAAATCACAATGGATAAACTTGAAAATCTTAAAGCAAAAGAGTTAAAAGAATATGACCTAATTGCAGATAGTGATGGTCATTTTGCCTTTAGTGAATTTGGTTTAAATAGAGATTCAATTTATGCAAGTTTTAAAATCCTTGAATTACTTCAAAAATCAGGTAAAGAACTTTCAAAAATTGTAAGAGATATTAAAGATTTTGTTTACAAAGGGGAAAATATTCCTTGTCCTGATACCTTAAAAGGTAAAATGATGAGAAAATTTCTTGAAGATGGAAAAGGTAAGCAAACATCAAATGTTGATGGTGTAAAAATTTGGATGAATGATGATGAATGGATTTTAATGGTTCCAGATCAACATAATGAATATTTAAATCTATATGTACAAGCAGAAGATGAAAAAAGTGCTGGAAAAATATTCTATTCATATCAAGACAAAATAGAAAAGTGGATTAGTGAATAAAAAATTATATTTGTCATTTTTATGGCATATGCATCAACCTTATTATAAAGATGATTTAACAAACAAGACTTTAATGCCTTGGGTGTTTTTACATGCTACAAAAGATTATTATGATATCCCTTGGTATTTGGAAAAATTTCCAAATATCAAGGCTACTTTTAATTTAGTTCCATCATTGATGGCTCAAATAGAAGAGTATATTAATGGTACAGCCAATGATAAATTTATGGAGATTTTAAAAAAAGAAGTAAGTTTATTAAATGCAGAAGAGAGGTTGTTTTTAGAAGAATATCTATTCTTACCAAATGAACAAAATATGATAAAACCCCTTTCTAGATATAATGAATTTTTGGTTAAATTTAAAGCTGAAGGGAATTCTATTAATTCTTTTAGCAATGAAGAATTAGTAGAGTTAGAAGTTTTATTTTTATTAACATGGTGTGGTAATTTTATAAGAGAAAACAATAATATTGTTAAAAATTTATTAAATCAAAAAAGAGGCTTTAATCAAGAACAAAAACTACAATTAGTAGCAACAATGTTTGATTTTTTAAAAGAGGTAATTCCTTATTATAAAAAACTTTGTGATAGTGGACAAATTGCAATCTCAACAACTCCTTTTTACCATCCTATTTTACCATTGTTATTAGATAGACAAAGTGCCGTTGAAGCAAAACCCCATGTTGTATTACCCCATTCCCAAGAAGCAAATTTTAAGGACTTTGCTTCTATGCAAGTAAAAAATGCAGTTGAGTATTACAAAAAACAATTTGATACAAATGTAAATGGTTTTTGGCCAAGCGAGGGAAGTGTTAGTGTAAAGACAATTTCATTACTTGCTGAAAACGGTGTAAAATGGGCTTGTTCTGATGAAGAGATAATTTTTAAAACACTTCATAATGGAAATAAAGAATTAATTTATAAACCATACTCTTTAATTACAAAAAATGGAAAAGTAAATCTATTTTTTAGGGATAAATATTTAAGTGATTTAATAGGTTTTGAATATAGTAAAAAAGGAGCACGTGAAGCTGCCCATGACTTTATATCTCATCTAAAAAGTATCTATTTTAATTCTTCCGAATCGGTTATTGTTCCTGTAATACTTGATGGTGAAAATGCATGGGAATTTTATCCAAACAATGCAAAAGAGTTTTTTGAAGAGTTATATAAACAATTAGATTCTCAAGCTTGGTTAGAGACAATTTTATTTGACGATGTTCCTAATATAGAAGATTTAGAAGAGGTTGAAATAGAAACCCTTGCAAGTGGAAGTTGGATAAATGGAAACTTTGATATTTGGATTGGTAGTAATGAAAAAAATAGAGCTTGGGAATTACTTGATATGACCAAGGCTACTTTTGATAATGAAAAAGAAAATTTAAGTGATGATGTATTAAAAAAAGTTGAAAAAGAGTTCTTAATTGCCCTTGGAAGTGATTGGTTTTGGTGGTATGGAGATGACCATTATACAGAATTAAATCATCAGTTTGATGAACAATTTAGGGCTCATTTAAAAAATATTTATGAACTAATGGAAAAAAATGTACCAACAGAAATTTTTACTCCAATTGTAAAAAAAGATAATAAAAAAAGAGTTCATATTCCTCCTAGAGATTTTATCTATCCAGTTGTAGATGGTAACAACAGTAACTTTTTTGAATGGTTAAATAGTGGAGAGATAGATATTAAAAAAGAGTTTTCAACTATGGATTCTTCTGCTTCTATTGTGGACTATTTATATTATGGGAAAGATAAAGATTGTAACTTATACCTTTATTTAAAAGGTGAAAAAATTAAGTATTTAAAAGATGAAGAATTGCAATTAAAAATTAATATCGATGATAAGATTTTTATATTTGATTTAAAAGAGAAAATTGAAAGTCTAGTTCAAAATGGTACATATTTTGATTTAGCTTTAGATGAGGGAATTGAGTTAAAAGTTTATGATCAAAAGAAAGAAAAAGTGAATTTTATGTTTGAGATTTTCCAAGATAATAGAAAAATTCAAAGGTATCCACTTTATGATGAGACAGTTTTAGATTTTGAGAATTTATTCTTAAAAAACTGGTATATATAGGGAGATTGTGTGTCAGATTTTAGATATTGTAAATTAACAAGAGAATGGACACTCTTTGCTCCTGAGCGACTAAAAAGACCAAGTGACTTACATAATAAAAAAGATGTTTATCTTGGTGAAATTATTCACGAAAAATGTCCCTTTGATATGGGAAAAGAAGAATTTACTCCAAACGAAATTACAAGAATTTCCCAAGATGGGAAATGGCAGTGTAGGGTAGTTCCAAATCTATATAATGCTCTTTCAATTGATGTACAGTCAAAATCTTCAAGAGAGAGTTTTTTTGAGACATATTCTGGATTTGGAGCCCATGAAGTAGTTATTGAAACGCCAAACCATGAAAAACAGATTTGGGATTTTGATTATAATGATTTTCTAAATTATTTTACAATTATAAAAGAAAGGGCAGTTAATCTTCAAAAGGATGATAGGTTTGCTTATCTTTCGGTATTTAAAAATTATGGAAAAGATGCAGGTGCTTCTATGTCCCATTCACACTCTCAAATTATGGCTTTACCTTTTCTTCCAAAAAAGATTAAAGAAGAGATTGTTTATAAAAAAGAGTATTTTAATGAGCATAAAAGAGCTTTAATGGATGATATTGTTTATGAAGAATTAAACTATCAAAAAAACATAATTTCTCAAAATAGTGAATTTGTACTTTTTTGTCCATATGCATCTAAATTTGCTTTTGAAGCAAAGATTGTTTCTAAGAAAAAACTATCTTCTATAACTGAGTTTAGTAAAACTGATTTAAGTGCTTTATGTGATATTACAAAAGAATTTTTTTCAAAATTTCATAAATCATTAGGGGAAATGAGTTTTAATATGATTATTAAAAATGCTCCATATGAAGAGTATAACGATAAAACAAAAGAGTATTTTAGATTTTATATAGAGATAAAACCTAGAATCTACAAACAAGCAGGATTTGAATTGGATAGTAATATGTATATAAATGTAATGCTTCCAGAAGATGCAGCTAAAATTTATAAGGAGAGCAAATGAGTATTCTTTTTGCAGCAAGTGAGATATTCCCATATGCCAAAACGGGAGGTTTAGCTGATGTTGGTCATGCTTTACCAGAGGCTTTACGGAACGAAGGGGAAAGAGTTTACTCTATTATGCCTTTATATAATCAAATAGATAGGGACAAATTTAATATTGTTTATGCTGGTTTGACATTTGATTATTGGTTAGCTGGAGTTAGACATCAATTTGATGTTTTCCATAAAAAAGATTCACAAGATGAGTTGTTTATTTATAATCCAATTTTATGTGATAGATTAGGTTTATATTATGATGATTTTGGGGATTTTGGAGACAATGCACTAAGGTTTGGTCTTTTTTCTTATTCTATTTTAGAAGTTATGATTAGAATGAAATTAGATATTCATGCAATTCATGTAAATGATTGGCAAACGGCACTTGTTCCAATGCTTATAAAAACTAGATATAAACTAGATATTAAAACTGTTTTAACAATTCATAATCTAGCTTACCAAGGTGTTTTTGGGAAAGATGTTATGGATCAACTTGAACTTGATTGGGATACTTGCTTTAAATTTAATGGTTTAGAGTATTATGATGCAGTTAACTTTTTAAAAGCTGGTATCTATTTTAGTGACAAGGTTACAACAGTTAGTAGTACTTATGCACAAGAGATTCAAACAGCAAGTTTTGGAAATGGTTTAGATGAAACATTAAGAATCAATAGTTATAAACTAAAAGGGATTGTAAATGGAATTAGCACAGAAGTGTTTAATCCTAAAAAAGATGAATATATTGAAAAGAACTTCTCTTTTAAAAGCTATAAAGGAAAGAAAAAAAATAAAGAGCTTTTATGTGAGGAACTTGGATTAGTTGGAGATAATAAACCTTTATTTATATTTATTGGAAGATTTACTTCTCAAAAAGGTGTTGATTTAATTTTAGATGCGATGGAACTTTTCGCAAGTTATGAAGCAAATTTTGTAATTTTAGGAAGTGGTGAAGATTCATATAATAATGCCTTTAGAAGTTTAATTGATAGATATAAAAATATAAAAATTAGAATTGGTTATGATGAAGGTTTTGGAAGAAAATTATACGCAAGTGCAGATTATTTATTAATGCCTTCTATTTTTGAGCCATGTGGTCTTAATCAAATGATTTGTATGCAATATGGGGTTTTACCAATTGTTGCAAAAACAGGAGGATTAAAAGATACTGTTATAGATTTTACTGATATTAATAATTTAGAAGAATTAAGTCTAGGTGTTGGAGTAACCTTTGATGAACATAATCTGTTTTGGTTTAATCATGCAATTGCAAAGGCATTATCTTTATATGCAAATAAAGATAAATTTGAAGATATTTCTAAACATAATATGCAAATTGATAATTCATGGAAAAACTCTGCCCATGAGTATATAAATCTATATAAAAAATAAAAAGGAAAAATTTAATATGAGCTATTTACATAGTTATGAAATTGATAAAAAATATTCAAAATCTGTTGCTTATTTCTCAATGGAGTTTGCAATTCACCAAGCTTTAAAAATATACTCAGGGGGACTTGGTTTTTTAGCTGGTTCACATATGAGAAGTGCCTATGATTTAAAACAAAATGTTGTTGGAATAGGTATGCTTTGGAGTTATGGTTATTATGACCAAGGTAGAGATGAAGATAGATATTTAAAAGTTGAATTTAGAAGAAAAAGATATTATTTTTTAGAAGATTTAAATGTATCAGTAACTGTTGATATAAATGGAAAACCAGTTATTGTTAAAGCTTATTTAGTTCCTAGTGAACTTTTTAATTCTGCGCCATTAATTTTACTTTCAACAGATGTTGAGGGGAATGATTATTTAGCAAGAACAATTACCCATAAATTATATGACCAAAATAATGAAACTAGAGTAGCTCAAGAGATAGTTTTAGGTATTGGGGGAGCAAAAATCTTAGAAGCTTTAAAATATGAACCAGATATTTATCATATGAATGAAGGACATTCTTTACCAATGGCATTTGAATTATTAAATAGATTTAAAGATGCAAGGGAAGTTAAAAAAAGACTTGTTTTTACAACCCATACTCCAGAAACTGCAGGGAATGAAGAACATAATATTTATATGCTTGATAGAATGGGATTTTTTGCAGGTTCACAATTACATGAAGTTAGAGATGTAACAGGGATTCAAGGAGATAGTTTCTCTTTAACTGTTGGAGCTTTAAAATTGGCAAAAATTGCAAATGGAGTTTCTAAAATCCATGGTGAAGTTGCAAATGAGATGTGGAAAGATGTTGAGGGTAGATGTGAAATTATTGCAATTACAAATGCTCAAAATAGAAGATATTGGAGTGATAAAACTCTGATGAAAGCTTTAGATGAACATGAGGATTTTGAACTTGATGCAAGAAAAAAACATTTAAAGAAAATGCTTTTTGTAGAAGTTGCAAACCAAACAGGAAAAATGTTTGACCCAGATGTTTTAACTATTGTTTGGGCAAGAAGATTTGCAGAATATAAAAGACCAGGTCTTTTAAAATATGATTTACAAAGATTTGAAAACCTAATTAAAAATCAAAAACATCCAGTTCAAATTATTTGGGCAGGGAAACCTTATCCCTTTGATAACTTAGCAATTAATATTTTTAATGATTTAAATTATATGGCAAGAGCTTATAAAAATGTAGCTATTTTAGTTGGATATGAATTAGACCTTTCTATGAAGTTAAAAAAAGGTTGTGATGTTTGGCTAAATAATCCAAGAGTTACTAGAGAAGCTAGTGGTACAAGTGGGATGAGTGCAGCGATGAATGGTACAGTTAATTTATCTATTGCTGATGGTTGGCATCCAGAATTTTGTAAAGAAGGAGTTAATTCTTTTACAATTACAACAGAAGGAAGAGGTCTTCCAATTGAGGAACAAGATAGATTAGATAATAAGTATTTAATGGATATCTTAGAAGATAAAATTTTGCCTATGTATTATGAAGATAAAAAACAATGGATTGAAATAATGAAAAATTCAATGAATGATGTTATACCAGCATTTGAATCTGGACGAATGGCAAATGAATATTACGAAAAGATGTATAGATAAAAATTAATTATAGGGAGAAGAAATGGGAGTACATGAATTTGCAGGGAAAAAGGCACCAAAATCAATTTTAGAAAATATTCCACAACTAATAAGTGATTATTATACAAAAGTTCCAGATGTAGAAAATGAAGCTCATATGGTAGCTTTTGGAACTTCAGGTCACAGAGGTTGTGCTTCTAAAAATAGTTTTAATGAAGAGCATATTATGGCAATGGCTCAAGCTGTTGCTGAGTTTCATAAGCAAAAAGGTCATTCTCAACTTTTTGTGGGGATGGATACACATGCTTTATCAACTCCAGCTCATAGAACTACACTTGAGGTTTTAGCTGCAAATGGTGTTAAAACTTATTATGCAAAAGATTTTGGGTATACACCAACACCTGTAATCTCTCATGCAATCCTAAGTCATGAAAATTCAGATGGGATAGTAATAACTCCTTCTCATAATCCTCCAAGTGATGGTGGGTTTAAATATAACTTTAGTGATGGAGGACCAGCTGATGAATCAATCACAAAAGTTATTGAAGTAAGGGCTAATGAGATTTTAAAAAACGATTTACAAGATGTAAAGTTAATGGATTTAGAAAGTGCCCTAGAATCAGGTTTTTTATTTGAATATGATTTTGTAAGTCCATATGTTGATGATTTAGTAAATGTAATTGATATGGATGTTATTAAAGATGCCAATTTAAAAATTGGTGCCGATGCCATGGGTGGATCTGGTATGGCATATTACACAGCTATAAAAGAAAAATATAATTTAAATATTGAAGTGTTTAATGATACTCCTGATTTCACATTTTCATTTATGTGTTGTGACAAAGATGGAAAGATTAGAATGGATTGTTCTTCACCATATGCAATGGCAGGATTAATTGATTTAAAAGAGGATTTTGATATTGCCTTTGGAAATGATACAGATTTTGATAGACATGGTATTGTTACAAAAAGTAAAGGTTTATTAAATCCAAACCATTATTTATCTGTTGCAATTGATTATCTATCAAAAAATAGAGAGTTTGATGGTTTAGGTGTAGGAAAAACACTTGTAAGTTCATCTATGATTGATAGAGTTGTAAAAGATAATGGTAAAAAAGTATTTGAAACGCCAGTTGGATTTAAATGGTTTGTAAAACCATTAAATACAAAAGAGGTATTCTTTGGTGGAGAAGAGAGTGCAGGGGCTTCATTTTTAAGAAAAAATGGACAACCTTGGAGTACAGATAAAGATGGGATAATTTTAAATCTTCTAGCAGTTGAAATTTTAGCAAAAACAAAAAAAGACCCTGGACTTTATTATGATGATTTAATTGAAAAATTTGGTGAGCCAGTATATGGAAGATTAGATGCCATTGCTAATAATGAACAGAAAAAAGCACTTAAAAATTTAAAACCTGAGGATATAAAAGCTGATACCTTAGCCGGTGAAAAAATAGAATCAATTTTAACAAAAGCAGATAATGGTGCAGCAATTGGTGGATTAAAAGTAAGTACACAAAATGGTTGGTTTGCTATTAGACCAAGTGGTACGGAAGATATTTATAAAATATATGGGGAAAGTTTTAAAGGAAGTGAACATTTAAAACAAATACAGATTGAAGCACAAGAGATAGTAAATAATATATTCGATAATATTTAAACAGTGTTATTACAAATTTGTAACATTTTTATAATATAATATTTTCAAAAATCAATAGGGAAAACTATGAATCCAAAAGCAGATGATTTAGTAAAAGAGAGTATGAAGCTAGAAAATGATTTTTCTAGTTCATCGCACGTAATTGATACCCTTGTAAAAGAGGGAGAACCAGTTGTCCAAGAGTATAAAATCCCAGATAGGTACAATAAAGATACCCTAAGAATTTTGATGGTAAATACTGAAAAATATTTTGTGTATTGGGAAGTTAGTGATCAAACACTAGCAAAAAATAACATTGATTTAGGAAAAGATAAACTTTATTTTAAAGTTTTTAATACAGATAATCAAGAACTTTATAGTTTTGAATCTTCTTTTGCATTAGGTAAATACTATGTAAAAAGACCTTTTGAGAATATGAATGTTTATGTAAAGGTTGGTTTAACAAAAGAGGATGATTTTATTGAATTAATCACTTCAAATACAGTACATACATTTTCTTCACAAGTTAATTTACCAAGTAGTGAAGATGAGGTTTGGATTAGAAAAAAAATGGGATGGACTGAAGTTATTAGAAGTACAATTGAGCATTCAGAGCAAGGAGTGTCTTCAGCAAAATATATTGAAGAGATGGAAAAGATTAAACATTTTATAGAAGAAGTTGAAGAGAAACAAAAATTTAGTTCTTCTTCAGTTGTAAAATAGAGTTTGACAAAAATATCCTAAAAATTTAGGGTAATTAAAATTAGGGGAAAGTTATGGTTAAAGGTTATTGGGTACCTGTATTACACTCGCATCTACCGTTTGTAAAACATCCACAATATGAAAATTTTTTAGAAGAACATTGGCTTTTTGAAGCTATTACTGAGTGTTATATTCCTTTATTAAAAAGATTAAAAAAATTAGATGATGATGGGGTTAATTTTAAACTTACAACTTCTGTTACACCTCCTTTAGCTGAGATGTTAGCTGATTCACATCTTATGGGTAAATATAGAGTTTTTTTAGATAAGCATATAGAACTAGGTAATAAAGAAGTTGAAAGAACAAAGGGCGATGCACATTTCTCACCTTTAGCAAACTTTTATAGAGATTTATTTATTGAAACAAAAGAGTTTTTTGAAGGTTTTCTAGAAGGAAACGTTTTAAATGGTTATAAATATTTTTATAACAAAGGTTCATTGGAAGTTATAACATGTGGTGCAACCCATGGTTATCTTCCAATTTTAAGTGTAAATGTACATGCAGTTAGAACACAAATAGAAATAGCTGTTCAATCCCATGAAAGACATTTTGGAAGAAAGCCAAAAGGGATTTGGCTTCCTGAGTGTGCTTATTATGATGGTTTAGATGAGATATTAAATGAAAAAGGAATAAGATTTTTCATTGTTGATTCACACGCTTTAACATATGGTAGACCAACTTCTGTAAATGGAGTTTATGCTCCTACTTATACTCCCCATTCATGTGCTGCTTTTGGTAGAGATGCCCAATCTTCAAAACAAGTTTGGAGTTCAAAAGAGGGTTATCCTGGAGATTTTAATTATAGAGATTTTTATAGAGATATTGGTTATGACTTAGATTTTGATTATATTAAGCCATATATTAATCCAGATGGGGTTAGGGTATTTACAGGATTTAAATATCATAAAATCACTGGTACAACAGACTATAAAGAAGCATATAATCCTTGGATTGCTCAAGATAGAACAAAACAACATGCTGAGAATTTCCACTGGCATAGAGAAAAACAATTTGACCATTTAGGCTCACTTATGGATAGAACACCTATGGTAGTTTCTCCATATGATGCTGAACTTTTTGGTCATTGGTGGTTTGAAGGTCCAGAGTTTTTAGCAAATATGTTTAGAGAAATTGATAAACATAAAGTTATGAAAGCTGTAACTCCAATGGAATATCTAAATATGTATCCAAAAAACCAAGTTGTAAATCCTAATCCATCATCATGGGGCGATAAAGGTTATTATGATGTTTGGTTAAATGAAGGAAATGATTGGATATATAGACACCTTCATGAAATGGCAGATGTTTTAGAAGAGAAAACAAAAGAGTATTTCCATACAAATGATGATAATATTTCTAGAGTTCTAACTCAAATGTTAAGGGAGTTATTACTTGCTCAAAGTAGTGACTGGGCTTTTTTAATGACAACAGCAACGGCAACTGAGTATAGTGAAAATAGAACTAAAGAGCATATATCCAATTTTAATGAATTACTTGGTATGATAAATAATAACAATATTGATTTTGAATTACTAGATAAATTAGAGTATAAAAACTCAATTTTCGATTTTATCAATTTCAGAACTTTTATAACAAGCTAAAACATTAAGTTTTAGCTTCTTTTAGGGAAACTATTATGATAGCTATTTTTAATGCAATTACAAATATTGCAGAAGATATCGAAAAAAATGTATTTGTTGATTGTGATAGATTTATTTCGAGTGGATTAACTGATAAAGAGATGAACGAGCAAGTTCGATCTTATTGCGCAGATGTAATTGAAAGGGAGTTTAGAAGAACAAAATCTATTCACTCTTTTATTGGAAGACAACACAAAAATTTAAAAGTAAATAATGAAAATGGAAAATACAAAGTAAGTTATGTATCAATTGATAATATCGATTTACTTGATGTAAACTTTTCTTTGGGTTCAATTTTTGGTATTTATGAAAAACAAATGGATGCTTTTCATTTAAAAGCAGCAATTTACGTAACATATGGACCAACTTTTCAATTAGTATTTGCTTCAAAAATGGATGGAGTTCAATACTTCTCATTTGAAGATGGTGAGTTTATTGAACAAGATAACTTAACATTAGAAAAAGTTGGGAAAATAAACTCAACTGCTGGTTTAGTTCCTGAGTGGACACCTGAACATAAAGCTTTAGTTGATAGCTTTTTTAATAAAGGTTATAGATTAAGATTTTCTGACTCATTATGTTTAGATACTCACCAAATTTTATTTAAAAAAGGTGGATTATATTCTTCTCCAGCAACAAAATCTTTTCCTGAAGGAAAACTATTTACTGTTTTTGAAGCTTTCCCAATTGCATATATTATTGAGCAAGCAGGTGGTAGAGCAATTAATAAAAAAGGTCGTATTTTAGATATGACAACTACAGATATAAATGCAACTACACCAATATATTTTGGTTCAAGAGAAGAGATTCAAATAGTTGAAGATTCATTTCTAAACAGTTAACTTTTTTAGTTAACTGTTTTTATGAATTCAACAACTTTTTTTATAGCTTTTTCATAATTTTTCTCATCAATTATTTCATTAAAACTATTTGTAAACATGGAATAAAGCTCATATTCTGGTTTAGTATTATAAAGCCTTTCTAAAATCATTAATATTGTTCTAATACTAATATGATGACTTAATTGGTCATGTTTGTATTCTTCAAGGTTACAAGCTAAAGAGTAATTGTTTATATTACTAAAAGTAGCATCAATAAAAATCAATCTTGTAGCTTCTTTTAATTCAAGACTCAACTCTGGCGTTAATTGAAAGGTTGAAATTAATTTAGTATTGGGTAAATCGTAGTTTTGTAATTTTTTTATTACATCAATTCCAAAACCATCTTCACCCCTTAAATCATTTCCAAAACCTACAATTATTGTCATTGTTTTAATTATCCTCTTCTTATAGTTTGAATTATCTTCTTCTTTTCATCTCTAATCTCAATTGTTGAAGATACAATACCTTGCGCATGGGTAGAACAACTTAAGCATGGATCAAAACATCTAATAACAGCTTCAACTCTATTTAATGCTCCCTCTTTTATATCATTTCCATCTAAAAAAGTTTGAGCAACTTGTTTAACCCCTGCATTCATTGCAAGGTTATTATTACCTGTTGCAATTATTAGATTAACCCCAGTAATTATTCCATTATCATCTGCTTGGTAATCATGAAATAAGGTTCCCCTTGGAGCTTCTGAACAACCAACCCCTTGATTTCTATTAATATTTGCATGGGCTCTAATTTGAGTATCTAATGTTTGAGGTTCATTTAATAGTTGTTCAATTCTTTCTATTCCATAGATAATCTCAATTAATCTTGCATAATGGTAATAAAAAGTATTAAGTACAGGTTTTCCATTATTTATATTTTTAAATTTTTCAAATTCAATATCAGCAAGTGGCGTTCCACATGCGTTTGCAATATTAAGTCTAGCAAGAGGTCCTACTCGATACATACCATTTGGATATCCAAGTGGTTTATAATATGGGGATTTTAAATAACTATCCTCTTCAACTGCTTCCCCAATATAATCTTTATAAAATCTTGGATCAATTCCATCTTCTAAAATATTTCCTTGACTATCTATAAATCTTAAAAATCCATCATAGTGTTCTATGTTACCTTTTTTATTTACTAATCCCATAAACAATGATGGAAAATTTGCAAAAGAATCAATCTCTTTTTTAAATTTATGTAGATTTTCAGTAAAGTATTTTAAAGCAGTTTGAGCAATCTCCAAGGCTTCAGGGATTGAAGCTAATATTGAGTCTTTTGTTTCAACGCTTATTTCATGACTAACTCCACCTGGCACAATCCATGTTGGATGTATTCTTTTACCTCCAAGGGTTTCAATTATTTTTTGTCCAAAAGCTCGCAAGTTTATTCCATCTTTTGCCATTTGAGGATGGGTTTGCATAAGTTTAAAAATATTTCTATCTTCAGGTGCTGCATCAAAACCAAATACAAAATCAGGAGAACTTAGATGATAAAAATTTAAAGCATGGGATTGAATGATTTGAGCAAGATTTATTATTCTTCTTAAATTTCTTCCAGCTTTTGGAGGTCTTACGGCTAATAGATTATCACAAGCTTTAGAAGATGAAATTGCATGGCTTACTGGACAAATTCCGCATGTTCGTGCAGTTAATCCTGGCATCTCTGCATAAGGTCTTCCTTCACACATCTTTTCAAAACCTCTATATTGGGTTACATGTAATCTTGCATCCTCAACATTTTTATTTTCATCTAAATCAATTGTGATTTTTGCATGTCCTTCTATCCTTGTTACTGGACTAATTATAATTTTTTCTTTTCCCATAAATATTTTCCTTTTAATATGTCCCATCTTAAAAGGGACTAATTCATATTTATCTACTTTTTAACAACGGAAATAAATTCCGTTTAAAAGTAGCAAAATCTAAAGAGCTTTATGAATAAAGCCTAATAAAAAAGTCCCCTTTTTTATAATCCAAATCTTGTGTATTTGCTAACATCTACTTCAACACCATCAACAAGACCTTTTAATACAGCATAAATTGCATCTGCTGGAGTAGGACACCCTGGAACAAAATAATCAACATCTATAGCTTCATTAAGTGGGATAACTTTATCTAAAAGTTTAGGAATTATCTTATCTGGGTATTTCCCTTTGTTAAAATCAGCAAGATCAAAATAACCTTTTTCTAAAACTGCATCAGTTCCTGCAAGGTTTTTCATAGCTGATACATTTCCCGTTATTGCACAGTCACCTAAAGCTAAGATTTTTTTAGAGTTTTTTCTTATATCTTTTATAATTTCTAAATCGTGGTCAGTACTTAAAGCACCTTCCACTATAAATAAATCTAAATCTTCGGGAATCTCTTTTGCATCAACATAAGGAGAATAAACAACATCCATATATTGAGATAATTCAACAATTCTTTCATCCATATCTAAAAATGACATATGACAACCAGAACATCCATCAAGCCATATGGTTCCAACTCTTAATTTACTCATCTGTCTTTCCTCATTTGAATTAGATTTGTCACAATATTTTTCTTTTTAACCATTTCTGCTGAACTTACACCTTTTTCAAATAATGAACCAGTTGGACACACTTGAACACATTTTCCACAAGAGGTACAACTTTCACTATTGGCCCATGGTTCATCCATATCATGAATGATTTTTGCATCAATACCTCGTCCAAAAATATCTAAAGCATGAGCCCCTTCAACTTCATCACAAACCCTAACACATCTAGTACATAAAATACATCTATTTGGGTCATAAACATAATCTTTATGGGAAGCATCTAATTCAAAATGTTTGTGAATATAAGGCACATGGGAATGTTCAAGTCCAAGTTCTATAGCTTGGTCTTGTAATTCACAGTTGCCATTTGAAACACACACACTACAAGTATGAGTTCTTTCCGCAAATATCATAGAAAGTACCATTTTTCTATGACTTTCAAGTTTAGGTGAGTTTGTAATTACCTCCATACCTTCTTTGATTTTAGAAGTACAAGCTGGAATCAATTTATCACTTCCTTTTACTTCAACTAAACACATTCTACAAGAACCAACTTCACTTAATCCTTCAAAATAACAAAGTGTTGGAATTTTAATTCCATGTTCTTTTGCAACTTCAAGTATTGAAGAATCTGATTTGGCTGTTACATCGGTATCATTAATTTTAAAGGTTTTTACTCTAGCTTTTTCTTTAATCATTTATTATCCCTTCTAAATACTCTTCTTCAAAATACTTTATAGTACTAAGAACTGGGTTTGGTGCTGTTTGTCCTAAACCACAAAGTGAAGTATCTTGTACAACTTCACACATATTTTTTAGTAATGCATAATCACTTTTTGTTGCTTTTTTAGCAATAAACTTATCAAGTAATTGTGTTAATTCTAAAGTTCCAACTCTACATGGTACACATTTACCACAAGATTCACTTTGGCAGAAATCCATAAAAAATCTTGCAACTTCTACCATATTTGATGTTTCATCCATAACAATTAATCCACCACTTCCCATAATTGAACCAATCTCTTTTAATGATTCATAATCAACTTTTGTATCTAATAATTCAATAGGGATGCAACCACCACTTGGACCACCTGTTTGAATAGCTTTTAATTTAGTTCCTTTTGGAAGTCCACCTCCAACTTCAAAGATAAGTTCTCTTAATGTTATACCCATAGGAACTTCAACGAGCCCTGTGTTGTTTATATGTCCTGTTAGTGCGAATACTTTTGTTCCTGGAGATTTTTCTGTTCCAAATGATTTAAACCATTCTCCACCTTTTTTAATAATAGGTGCAATATTTGCAAAGGTTTCAACGTTATTTAAAACAGTTGGTGATTTCCATAATCCATAGTCACTTAAATGAGGGGGTTTTTGTCTTGGATTTCCACGATTTCCTTCAATTGAGGTTACAAGTGCGGTAGCCTCACCACAAACAAAGGCACCACCTCCAAGTCTAACTTCTAAATCAAAACTAAAACCACTATCGGCTATCTGAGTTCCTAAAATCCCCTTTTTTCTAGCTTGTTTAATTGCTTTATTAAGTTTTTGAACAGCAATTGGATATTCAGCTCTTACATATATATAACCCTTTGTGGCACCACAGGCATATCCAGCTAATGCCATACCTTCAATTATTTTATGGGGGTCTGCTTCCATAATTGCTCTATCCATAAAGGCACCAGGATCTCCTTCATCTCCATTACATACTATATATTTTTGAGGTGCATCTACCTTTGCAACTGAATCCCATTTTAATCCTGTAGGGTAACCACCCCCACCTCTACCTCTAAGTCCACTTATTTTAATCTCATTTATTACTTCTTGTGGAGTCATATCATCTAATGCTTTATAAAATGCATAATATCCTCCATATGCAATATAATCATCAATATCATCTGGGTCTACTATTCCGGCATTTTCTAAAACTATTTTTTCTTGTCTTGTAAAAAATGGCTTTGTTTTATCACATTTTTTATTTTTTATTGGAGTATTAGTATTTAAAGTATCAATAAAATCTTTTGTATTAGAACTATCTATAAAACTATAAATTGATTCTCTATCTCCTTCTTTATGATAATGGGCAACCATAATAGCTTCAGAGCAAAGCCCATTACAACCAACACCTTTTACCTTACATCTTTTTTCAAGGCCATTTTCTTTTACCTCTTTTTTTAAATCTTTTAATAAAACGTCTGCGTTTAATGCTGCGCAAGAGCTTCCTATACAAACTCTAAGTTCTTCATGGGAATTTCTTTTTAAATCTTTTTTTTCTAAAGCTAATTCTTCTAGTTCTTCAAGTGAATTTAACATGATAATAACTCCTGTGCTTCATCTACTGATTGTTCAATTCCTAAATGTCCTATTGCTTTATTGTCATAAATTGCTATGGGAGCTAAAGAACATGAACCTACACATCTTGCACTTATAAGGGAAAGTAAACCATCTTTTGTTGTTTCTCCAGCTTTTATATTAAATCTATTTTCTAGTTTTTCTAGAATTTTATTTGCATCTTTAATATAACAAGCAGTTCCCATACAAACTACCACTGTATGTTTCCCTTTTGGTTTAAGTCTAAAAAAATGATAAAAAGTTGCAACTCCATAAACCTTTGCATATGGAAGTTTTAATCTTCTAGCTATAAACTTTAGAGTTTCATTTTCTAAATAGCCAAAAGTTTCTTGTGCTGTGTGAAGAGTCTCAATTAATGCACTTTTATCATAACTAAGTCGTTTCATTGTTTTTTCCACCATTTTATAGCGGTCGTCATTTGGAATTGTAGCAATCAAATTTTATCCTTTGAATTGATAATTTAAATCAATAGTATAGTAAGTTTTAGTTTCAAGATTATTACTAAACTGTATAAATATTATAATAGAAATAAATACTATTTTAATTAATATAAAAGACAAAATATTACATAAACAATTTATTATAAGTAAAAATTATATTAAATTAAGTGTAGATTAATTGTTTTCGGGTTATCATTACATTGATTAATTTCATGCATATCTATTAGAGCATCATAAGTTTTACTTATGGTGCTCTTTCTTTTTTACTCACTAATATATTTTGTATAAAAATAAATATATGGAGATTTCTTTTTTACTTCATCAATTTTATATTCAATTTTTTTATAAACAAAATTACAACTATCAACATTTTCTTTTGTAGGGTTTGCTAAAACTAATCCAGAACATAATGAGTAAATATCATTTAAAGTTTGTATTTCACTATTTATTAAAGCATAAGTAAGGTATTCTTTTTTCATCTTATAGTGTAAATAATTTGAGCCACCAATAAAAAAAATTGTAATAAGTGAAACTATAACAAGCATATAACTAGTAAATTTTTTTATGATTTAACCTTTAGATGTATTTAAAAGTATATTTTAACTTAAATGTATTCTAAATCCAACCCCTGAAATATTTTCAACACTATTTTTACCAATTTTTTTTCTTAGTTTATTAAGTAGATTTTTTAATGCAGAATCACTTGCTTCAAAGCTATCTTCCCAAATATGTTCTTTAATCTCTTCATGGGTTACTACTCTATTGTTATTTTGAATCAAATATTCAAGTAACAAAATCTCTTTATGAGTTAAATCTATGATTTGTTCATCTTTTGAATAAAGTTTTTTCTGTAAAACATTGTAAGAGATATTTTCTTCAAAACTTATAATAAATAAACCTTTTTCAATTATCTCTTCACAAGCTTTAAATAAACAATTTTTTAGTTCATCAAAATTTATAGGTTTAACTAGATAATCAACAAGTTTTAATCTAGTTGCCTTTAATAAATAATCTTTTTGGGTATATGCAGATAATAAAATAACTGGAGTGATATTGTTACATTCTCTTAACATTTCAACAAAATCAAGGCCATTTTGATCTGGCAAATTAATATCAGAAATAATTAAATCAATTCTTTTATTTTTAAATATTTTTTTTGCTTCTTCTATATTTTCACATGAAAAAACATTAGAGACCATCAGTTTTAAGGTTTTTTCAATATTTTCTCGTATGTTTTTTTCGTCTTCAATATACAATATATTAAGATAATTTAGAACAAATTTAAAATTTTTTTTATTATTTTTATCAAATCTATACATTTTTAATCTTTTTATGCTAGAATAAGTGAAATGTAAGATAATAAAATAATTTATAATTAAAGTTTAAAATGAATAATTATAAATTTATCTTAAGAATTATTTAAGGGGTATATATGAAACGGGGTATTGCATTTATTGGTATAGGTATAGGATTAGCGGCTTTTTCTGTTTCTTCTTTTGCAAACAGTTTAAGGGATACAGTTGAGTTAACATTAAATAATAATCCAGATATAATAGCTGAAAGAAAAAATCAAGAAGCATATAGAATGTATGTTGATGACAGGGAAGGTTTATATTTACCAACATTAGATTTTGAGTCATATTTAGAAACGGCTAAGATTGATAAAGACTTTGATGATGCAACACCTGATGTTAATACTAGCGAAGATGGTTATAATGCAGCTATAATTTTCAGACAGTATTTATATGATGGTGGAGAAACCCCTTCTCAAGTTAGTGAAATGAAACACCAAAATTTTGCAAATAAATTTAGAAGTTTATATTCTATTGAAAACACTATCCTAGATACTGTTAGAGTATATAATGATTTAGTTAAGTTTGATGAAAGAATCGTATTATCTCAAAGTATGCTTCAAGTTCATGAAGATAATTTAATTACAGCAAAAGAAAAAGAAGAGATTAGTGGTGAAGTTTTAGAAACATACCAAGTTTCTTCAAAATTACATTTTGTTACAGATAGTTACATTGAAGAGCAAGATTTAAAAGATACAGGTATTGCTAATTATGTTAAATTTGTTGGTTCTGAACCAAAAGGTAATGTTTGTAGACCAACTATAGATGAATCTAAAGTACCTCAGACATTAAAAGAAGCGATTGAAATTGGTATTTTAAGAAATTATAGAATTCAAGAAGAGATTGAAAGAATAAAACAACAAAGGGAAAAAATCGCCCAATATGATTCAAAATTTCTTCCAAATTTAAACTTAGAATTAAAAGCATCTATTGATGATGATCTAGAATTAAATGAAAATGGTACTCAAAAAGATGCTTACGCTAGATTAAATCTAAATTGGAATCTATATAATGGTAATAGAGATTCAATTAGATCAGAACAAGAAATGATATTTTTACAAGAAAGAAAAAAGACATTAGAAAATATTACAAATGAAGTAGTTGCAGATGTAAAATCAACTTACAGCAAATATTTTAAATATAAAAAAAGAGTTGAAGCTTTAACAAAGTATGTGGAAGCAAATGTAAATATTGTTGAAGCTTATAAAAATGAGTTCGAAGCAGGAACTAGAACATTCGTTGATATTTTAGATGCGGAGAGTGAACTTTACAACTCTTCAAAAAGTTTAATAAATATGGAATATGCAGCATTAAATAACTACTATGATTTAATGTTTAATTTATCTATGTTAACAGATACAATTTTGTCTAACCCTAATCAAGATTGTGCAAATATCCAGCCAAGAGTGATTGATTACAGCCCTAAAAAACAAGATAAAGAAACAGAATCACAGCTAAATGGTTTAATTAGTACTTCTGATAGTAAATTAATTAGAAAAGAGTTAGGTTTAGATACTACACCTATTGTAAATTCAATGGACAAAGAGATTACTAAAAAAGCATCATCTGATGCAATGAAAATGGCAACTTCAGAATATAAATCTTTTCTAGAAGCTCCAAAAAATTTCTTTACAATTAATATAGCTACAAAAAATGGTATGATTGAAGCAAGTGATTTTATAAAAGAAAACAATCTTGGAGATAATGCTTATGCTTTTGAATTTGGACCTAGTATGAAAAGTGCAAAAGTTTTATATGGAGTTTATAGTTCTGTAAAAGAAGCAAAAGAGGCACTTAAATCATTAAGTCCAAGTATTTTATCTGGTAAACCTTATGTTGATAATATAAGTAAACATCAGGCTTTATACGCAAAATATAATTAAAATATTGGATTAAACTTGCAAGATAAAAATGGCATAGAACAAAATTTTAATAATTTAAAAGATAGAAGAAGGGTAGATACTTTACTTGAGTGTTTACTTTTTCTTGCAAAATATCACAAAAGAGAAACCTCTGCTGAATCATTAAAATTTAATTTACCAGTTCATAATAGATCATTAAATATTGATATGTTTGTAGAGTCTGCTACTAGAATTGGGCTTGCAAGTAAAATTGTAAAAAGAAAAATTACTAAACTTACAAAACTAGCTTTACCTTCTGTTCTTTTATTAGATAATGATAGATCTTGTATATTATTAGATTATGATGAAGAAGAAGGACTTGCAAAAGTTATAATGCCAGGATTAAGTTCTGGGGAAACAACAATTGATTTAGATAAATTAAACTCTGAATATACAGGTGAACTAATAATTATAAAACCAGAATTTAATTTTAATAATAGGGTTGAAAAAGAGGTTCTTGTTGAAAATCCTAAAGAGTGGTTTTGGGGAACTTTATTTAAAAACAAAGGGATTTATAAGCAAGTGATTATGGTTTCACTTTTTATAAATCTTTTTATTCTAGCAACACCTCTATTCACAATGAATGTGTATGATAGAGTACTTCCTAATAATGCAATTGAAACAATGTGGGCTTTATTTATAGGAATATCTTTAGTTATGTTTTTTGATTTTATTCTTAAAGTTTTAAGATCTTATTTTTTAGGGATAGCAAGTAAAAGAACAGATACTTTAGTTGCTAATAGAATTTTTAATCATGTACTAAATATAAAATTGGATTCAAAGCCAGCTTCTACAGGTCAATTTGTAAGTAGATTACAATCTTTTGAAACAGTTAGGGAGTTTTTTACAAGTGCTACAATTGCTGCATTTGTAGACTTCCCATTTGTAATAATATTTATTGGTGTAATATTTTATATAGGTGGTCCTTTAGCTTATATTACTATTGCAACTGTAATTATTTCATTAATTACTTCTTGGTATATGCAAAGACCTTTAAAAAAATTGATTGAAAAATCTGTTAAAGAGGAACAAATTAAACAAACAACCTTAATTGAATCAGTTACAGGTTTAGAGATAATTAAAAGTGTAAGAGCTCAAAATAGAATGAGAACAAACTGGGATCAGTCTGTTAATAAAACTGTACATTATGCAGATAAGGGACATTTCTTATCTCAAAGTATTACTTTTTTTACAGCTTTTATCTCACAATTTTCAAATATTGCAATAGTTGCAGGAGGGGTTTATTTAGCTGCTGAAGGTGAAATTACAATGGGTGCTATTATTGCAGCTATGATTCTAAATGGTAGAGTTATCTCTCCTGTTTCACAATTAGTAGGTTTGTTAATAAGATTTGATAAAACAATGTTGTCTTTAAAAAATCTAGATGATGTTATGAAGATGCCCCTTGAAAAAGAGGATAAAACTTATATTAGTAGACCAAATTTAAAGGGTGAAATAATATTAAAGAATCTAAATTTTTCATATAAAGAACAAAATCATCAAACAATTAAAAATTTAAACCTTAAAATAAATGAAGGTGAAAAAATTGCAATTCTAGGGAAAATAGGTTCTGGAAAGTCTACATTATTAAAACTTATTATGAATTTATATGAACCAACTAATGGGTCTGTTTTAATTGATGGAGTTGATACTCGACAAATTGATCCAATAGATTTAAGACATGCTGTTGGATGTGTGCCTCAAGAACCATTTTTATTTATGGGGACAATTAAAGATAATATAACTATTGGTGAACAATATGTATCTGATGAAGAGCTTATAAATGTATCAAAAATTGCGGGACTCGATGATTTCTTAGGGAAACACGAAGCAGGGTTTGATTTAATGGTTGGGGAAAGAGGTGAAGGCTTAAGTGGAGGAGAACGACAATCTGTAACTCTTGCAAGGGCTTTAGTTTCAAATCCAAGTATATTAATGCTTGATGAACCAACAAATGCTATGGATAGACAAACAGAAAAAGCATTTATAAATAAAATTGAAAAAATTATTGGAAATAAGACATTAGTAATTGTTACTCATAAAACTTCACTTCTTCAATTAGTTGATAGAGTTATTATTTTAGATGATGGACAAATAGCTTTTGATGGATCTAAAGAGGAGTTGTTTAAAACAAATTTAGGTGGTAATAATGGAAAATAAAGAAACATTATTACAAGAAACTAATTTAAAAACTTTTAATAAAGATTATAATCAATCTTATACTGAAGCTTCACAAAAATTAAAGTCGAAGAAAAAAGTTGGATGGTTTGGCAAATTATATGGCTTAAAAGATGAAGAGGATGAGGATTTAGAATTTATATATTCTAATTATGCCCATGCAAATGAAAATCCAAGCAAGTTCTCAAATTTAGCATTTATCTTTATTTCTATTTTTATAATTGGAGCTATAACCTGGGCTGCGCTAGCTGAAATTGATGAACTTGCTAGGGGTAATGGTAAAGTAATCCCTTCTGATAAAATCCAAAGAGTTCAATCTTTAGATGGTGGTATTATCTCAGAAATATTAGTAAAAGAAGGAGAAATTGTAAAGCAAGGTACTCCTCTTATGAAGATTGATACTACAAGATTTCAAGCAACATTAGAAGAAAATAAACAAGAATATTTAAGTTTATTAGCTGTTAGAGAAAGACTTGAAATAGAATCAAGAATAGATATTACAAAAGAGTTACCTAAAATAAATTTTCCAAAAGAGGTTGTTGAAGACTCTTCAGGTTATGATAAATTGGAAAAAAATCTATTAGAAAATAGATATAAAGAATTAAAGTCATCAATTAGAGTTTTAGAAACTCAACTAGGTCAAAAGAAACAAGAATTAAAAGAGATTAGAAATACAATTAAGAACTTGAAAAAAAGCTTTTTACTTATAAAAGAGCAAAAAGCAACCATTCAAAAACTAGTTCAAAGGGGTGTAAGGTCTAAATACGATTTATTGAATATTGAAAAAGAGTATACTGATGTTAGTGCGGAATTAGAAGCTTCATTATTATCAATAAGAAGATCTGAACTAGCAATATCTGAAGCAAATAATAGAATATCAGAGAAATTGAATTCTTTTAGGGCACAAGCATCTGATGAATTACAAAAAACTGCAAGCTTGATAAATAAATTTGAAGCAAAATTAGTTGGTGAAGAGGATAAAGTTGCTAAAACTGCAATTTTGTCACCTGTTGATGGAATTGTAAAGCAACTTAACTTTAATACTATTGGGGGTGTTGTAAAGTCAGGTATGGACTTGATTGAAATAGTTCCTCAAAGTGATATTCTTCTTGTTGAAGCAAAGATTGATCCAAAAGATATTGCTTTTATAAATCCTAGCCAAAAGGCTATTGTAAAAATTACAGCATATGATTTCTCAATTTATGGTGGGTTGGTTGGTAAAATTGTAGAAATCTCGGCGGATTCAATTGTAGATGAAAATTCAAAAGAGGACAAAAGTTATTATCGAGTTATTGTAAAAACAGATAAAAACTACCTTGAGAGAAATGGGAAGAAACTTCCAATTATTCCAGGGATGATTGCAAGTGTTGATATAGTAACTGGTAAGAAAACGATACTAGATTTTATTTTAAAACCTATTTTAAAAGTAAAACAAGATTCGTTACATGAAAGATAAAATTAAATAAAGGGAGAATAAAATGAAAAAATATTTGATTGGTTTTAGTGTTGCTACACTAATTGTTTTAAGTGGATGTTCTAGTAAAGAAGTTTCTACTACTTCTACTGCATCTAATTCTAATAAAACAGTTACTGGAGATAATGTTACAAGTTTAAAACATAAGGATATTTTAACTGAATCATCTATTCACGATGCAGTTAGAATTAACGATATGAAATTAGTTGATTTTTTTATTAATGAAAAAATTGATTTAAACGAAAAAGATAAGTTTGGTTACACACCTTTACATTTAGCTTCAAGATTTAATCATTTTGATATTGCTGAAAAACTTATTAAAAATGGTGCGACTGTTAATAGTGTTGATAAATATGGAGATACGCCATTAATAGACTCAACAAGAAATGGTTATACAAAAATGTCTAAATTATTAATTTGTAATGGCGCAAAAAGAGATGTATTAGATAAATATGAGATGTCTCCACTTCATTATGCTTCAAAAACAAATGATGTTTTAATTGCAAAGTTATTAAGAACTGAAAATGTTGAATCAGAATGTAAAGAACCAGAAAAGGTTGCAGCTCCTGCTGAACAATTTTATAATTTAATTACAATGGATGATTATGAAATAATTAATGATAATACACCAAAAATTTGTGGTGATGTTTTAGATGCTGATGTAAAACAAGTTCAATTATCATTTGATGGTGGAGAGACAATAACTGAAGGTGTTATCAATAAAGATAGATGGTGTGCCCAAGTTGAGAAAAAAATGGAAAATGGTGATTATACAGCAATGGCAATGGCAATTAATTCAGCAAATCAAAGGGGTAAAGCTCAAGATGATTTAACAATTCATGTATTAAATGATTTATATAATGCTTTAAAAGCTGAGTTTGAACCAGATTTTGAACAATGGAATGCAGAGATTGATGAAGATACTTTAACTTTTAGATTTAAAAACCCAGCATTGATGTTTACAAGAGGAAGTAGTAAAATTTCTACTAATTATAAAGAGATTTTAAATAGTTTCTTCCCAAGATATGTAAATATTTTAAAAGATTATAGTAATGAAATCACTTCTGTACATGTTGAAGGTCACACTTCATCTAGGTATAGAACTGCAAAGACAGCTGAAGAAAAATTTGAAAAAAATAGAATTCTTTCTCAAAAAAGAGCAGATAAAGTTTTAGAATATATAACTGGAAATAGTGATAATGCAGTTGTAGAAAATAAAGGTTTTATTGAAAAAGCTTTTGTAGCTGATGGAAAATCTTCATCACAATCTGTTCTAAACGAAGATGGAACTGAAAACTATGTATTATCTAGAAGAGTTGAGTTCAGAATAGAGACAGATCCAAATAAATAAGGATAAATTATGGCAAAAAAAATACTATTCTTAAGTTCTTTACTATTGTTAGTATTTACAGGGTGTTCAAACTCTAGTGAAAATAGTCTAGCAATAATCAATGAAAATGGTAAGTATGGAACTTTAGAAAATAATAGTGAAGTAATAATAAAACCAATTTATGACGAGATGTCAAGTTTTGATGATGTAGAAAATAAAAATATTAAAACTAAACATCCAAATGTTCTAAATTTTCATTGGTTACACAATTATTATGGTGATGAGTATACTGTAGTTGAATATAATAAGAAGTATGGAATTGTAAATAGAAAAAATGAAATGGTTGTAAAACCAATTTATGATTCAATTTCAAAACTATTCAATGGCTTTTCAATTATTAAAATTGATGGTAAGTATGGATATATGAACAAAAAGTTTGAAGTTGTCCAAAAACCTATATTTAAAAATGCAAGAGAGTTTTTTGCAGATGCAACTTTTGTACAATCTAATGCAAATGGCAAATGGGGTTGTATAACAAAAAACATGGATCTTAAAATCAATGATGAATATGATGAAATTTACAATTATGTTGACGGTTTTGCAAGGACTGTTAAAGATGGTAAATGGGGTTATATTGACGAAACTTGTAATGTCTTAGCTCAACCAAAATATGATTATGCATTTGATTTTTCAAAAGGATTTGCGAAGGTTATTCTTAATGGAAAAACAGCATATTTAAACTCAAAAGGAAAAGAGATTACAAAATCTATTTTTTCTAGAGGTGAAAACTTTTAATCTTTAAGGGGTTTCTCCCTCCCCTAAAGATTAATTGATTAGTTATGAGACAAACAAAACTAGATGAATTCCTTGAATTAGAGGAACAGAATAAAGAACTTGAAAAGCTTATTAATTTGGAGGTTGAAAAAAATCGTCAAAAAGATAAAATAATGTTCCAACAAAACAAAATGGCAGCTATGGGAGAGATGCTAAATAATATTGCACATCAATGGCGACAACCATTAATGGAAATTTCTTCATTATTTATTCCAATACAAGCAAAAATAGATTTTGATTTAGATATTGATAAAAAAGAGTTAAATCAAACAATCATTAAATTAAATGAAATAACTAAATATATGTCAAATACTATTGATGACTTTAAAAACTTTTTTGCTACAACAAAAGAAAAAGAGGAGTTTAAATTATCTTCTCAAATAAACGCTTCTTTAAATATTTTAAGTAGTAGTTTAAAAAATAATAATATCATGTTAGATATTATTGTTAAAAAAAATCCAACAGTTTATGGTTATAAAAATGAATATACGCAAGTTTTAATTAATATTATTAATAATGCAAAAGATATATTAATCCAAAGAAAAATAAAAAATCCAAAGATAATAATAACTATTGACGAAGCAGAAGATGAAGTTATTATCTGTGTTGAAGACAATGGTGGCGGAGTAAAAGTAAAACCCATTGAGGATATATTCAAACCGTTTTTTACCTATGAAAAAATGAATGGTACAGGAATAGGATTATTTATGTCAAAATTAATAATTGAAAATAACATGAATGGAAGACTTTGGGTAGAAAATAAAAAAGATGGTGCACTTTTTAAAATTATTACTAACAAGTAATATCTACAATTATTAAAAAAAATCAACAATTTTTTTAAAGAGACTTTATAGAGACTTTTTTTTTATAAAATAAAGTATAAAAAAATACTTAAAGGAAAAGTCATGATTAAGTTAATAATAAAAAATCCAAATGGTCTAGTTGAAACCAAAGTAATTTCAGAGAATACTACTTTTTCTCCTACATCTGGGCAACAGTTTTATTTTGATAATTCAGATGGGAGTAGACAATATACTTTTAACCTAAAAGATGGTGAAAGTTCTATTGAACTTGTCTTTACTGGTAATGGTGAAAGAATTGTTATAGTTCTAGAAAATATGGCAGATTTTATCAAAGCATCTGATGGTATTGCTAATGAAAAAGAAAAAACTGTTCTTGGTATTATGAATGACGAAGATGGACTTAAAGAGCTTAATGAAACAGCCTTAAATTATGACTTTGAAGGTGATAATGTTATTAGCCAATTAAAAGAATTATTAGCTGATACAAACAATCCTGATCCTACTTTCCTTGATGGTATTGTTATTGATGGTTTCGGTGCTTTAGCTGAACAACTAGATGCTGCAGCAGCTGGAGGTGAAGTTGGTGATACAGGAGGTCTAACAAATGACCCTATTGATCCATCTGGACAAGTTAATAGTGTAGTTGGAAGAGGTAGAGGTACTACTTTTGACCCAGCAGATCCAAATGGAGAAGTTGATGCCGCAGAACTTGATAGTTCGCCACTATTGATTATTGGCGATGCAGGGACTGTTTATGAAGTTGGGCTTTTAAGTTCATCTGATGATAGTGAGATTTATAATGGTAATTTTTCAATTGATTCTCCAGATGGGATATCTTTAATAACTATTGCAGGTGTAGATTTTACTTTAGCTGAATTACTTGCAACAAACACTACTTCTTCAAATCCAATTAATGTTGGAGAAGGTGAAATTGTAATTACAGGATTTACTCAAGTAAGTGCAAATTTATATGAAGTTAATTATGAGTACACTTTATTAGATAATGTAAATCATGAAGGTGAATTGGATGATGGTGATGCTACAAACAATAGTTCAAATATTTTACCTTCTTCATCAATAGCTATTTCTGTAAGAGATAATGATGGTGATATTGCTGATGCAGAGTTAAATCTTAATATTGTTGACGACACTCCAAGTGCAGATATTCAGTATAATGAAGAAAATATCCCAACACTAACAACATTGGATGAAGAAACAATTGGAGCTAATGAAAGTACTGCTAAAGCTTCTTTTTCAACTCTTTTTGATATTAATAATGTAAGTATTGGAGCTGATAATGATGCTTCTGCAAGCAGTACTATTACTTATAGTTTAGCAGTTAAAAATACTACTACTGGTTTAACTCATGCTGGTGAACCAATTAGTGTATCAGTAAATCCAAATGGAGATATTATTGGTACAACAACTTCTGGTATTGAAGTATTCAAAGTTAGTGTTGATGCAACTTCTGGTGAAGTTAGTTTAACTCAATATGAAGAGATAGATCATGGTACTCCAGATAATATTGCAGGTGGTACTGATGAGATTATTGGATTAGCTAATGGAAATGTAGTTTTATATGCAACAGCAGTAGTTACTGATAGTGACGAAGATAGTGCAACAGGAACAGCAAATGTTGATATTAGTAATGCTCTTCAATTTGAAGATGATGAACCAACTATAAAAAATAATCAAAGCGATTTATTAGTTAAACTTGATGAATCTGATTTTGATAGTGGTATTGCAGGACAAACAAGTGCAACAATTTCTGCAAGCGCAATATCTGGATTATTTACTTATTCTGTAGGTGCTGATAATAGTACTGGAAATGTAACAGAAGAGTATAGTTTATCAGTAACTGATGGAGCTCAAACAGGATTATATTTAACTGGCGATAATACGGAAATCTTATTAAAAGAAAATAATGATGGATCTTTTTCTGGATATGTTGCAGGTGATACAACTACAAATCCTGTATTTACAATTTCAATTAATAGTTCCACTGGCGAAGTTACAGTTACTCAATACCAAGCAATGGAACATTCTGATGATGCAGATGTAAATGCAGATTTAAATAATGATGGTATTTTAGACCACGAGGATACACCTTTAACCTTAGATGACTTAATTAAAATAAAATTAACAATTACAGATGCAGATAAAGATACAGTTTCTGCAACAAGTGAACAATCTTTAGATATTAGATTTTTAGATGATGGACCAAGTGCAGATTTAAATGATGCAGCAGTAGAAGCCGCAAAAGTTACAAATATATCATTAACAGTAGATGAGAGTGCAGGAGCACAAGCGAATCCAGCAGATAATGTAAGCGCTAACTCATCAGAGGCTGACTTCTCAAGCTTGTTTAAAGTAGTAGGAGTAGGGGGAGTAACAGCCTCAGAAGTATATGGAACAGATGGAGCAGGAAGTATAAGTTACTCACTAAGCTTAACAAATGCAACAGGAACAACAGTATCAGGGGTATCATCAGGATTATATGCATTAGGTGTGAATGGTGCAAAAGGTGCAGAGATTTTATTAAGTGAAGAGAATGGAGAGATAGTTGGTAAAGTAGGGACAACAACATACTTTACAATTAGTAATAACGGATCAACAGTAACATTTACACAAAGTAAGAATGTATGGCATTCAGATACAACAAGTGATAATGATACAGAGAGCCTAGTACTAGGACAACTAAATAATGAAGATGTATCAATAAACTTAACACAAACAGTAACAGATGCAGATGGAGATACAGATACAGCAACAGTAGCATTAGCATCAAGTGATACAAGTGTAGATGTAGGTGTATTTAATATAAAAGATGATGGACCAAGTGCAGATTTAAATGATGCAGCAGTAGAAGCCGCAAAAGTTACAAATATATCATTAACAGTAGATGAGAGTGCAGGAGCACAAGCGAATCCAGCAGATAATGTAAGCGCT